>BNTP01000004.1 GCA_025996695.1 Bacteroidia bacterium
CGGCTTTGCCAATGCGCAATTGTCTGAACCAGAATTTTCAGGATTAAAAAATTAACAGGATTAAGTCAAGTAAATCCTAAAATCTTGTAAATCTTGATTCTGACAATATTTAAGTAATCAAAAAATATAAATTATGACAGTGGATGAAATAACATATAAAATTATAGGTTGTGCGATGAAAGTACACAATTTTTTAGGAAATGGTTTTCAGGAAGTCATTTATCAACGTTGTTTGGCAATTGAATTGAAAAAAGCAGGACTTAATTTTGAAAGAGAAAAGGAACAAAATATTTTTTACGAAGACTACAATGTTGGAACACGCAGAGCTGACTTTGTTGTTGAAAATCAAGTTATAGTTGAATTAAAAGCAAAAATTAATCTCGAAGATGTACATTTGGCACAAGCAAAAAACTATGTTGTTGCTTATGATTTTCCTGTTGGTTTGTTAATTAACTTTGGAAGTACAAGCTTACAATATAAAAAAGTTTTCAATCCAAAGTACAATTGGGCGCGCGGCACTTAAAAACGAAGGCGATACAAATAATTCTAAATATATTTTACAATGAAAAAAATAATTACTTTCATGCTTTTTGTCTGCCTTTCCTCTGTTTTGCGGGCGCAGACATATCCGTTCAACGACACGCGACGCACGATGGATGAACGTGTTTCAGACCTTGTGTCCCGATTGACACTGGAAGAAAAGGTGTTGCAGATGCTCAACGATGCGCCGCCGATTGAGCGGCTCGGCGTTCCTTCCTATAATTGGTGGAACGAATGTTTGCACGGTGTAGCGCGCACAAATTACAAAGTAACGGTCTTCCCGCAGGCTATTGCGATGGCTTCCGCTTGGGACGCGCCCTTGTTACGACAAGTTGCGAGTGCAGTTTCCGACGAAGGGCGGGCTATTTATCACGATGCCTCCTCCAAAGGCAATCGGTCTATCTATCATGGACTTACCTATTGGACACCCAACATCAATATTTTTCGCGACCCGCGCTGGGGACGTGGTCAAGAAACGTATGGAGAAGACCCTTTTCTGACGGCTTCGTTGGGAAAAGCGTTCGTGAAAGGATTGCAGGGAGAAGACCCCAACTACCTGAAAGCAGCTGCCTGTGCCAAGCATTTTGCCGTGCATAGCGGTCCGGAAAATACCCGTCACACGTTCAATACCATCGTTTCGGACTACGATTTATGGGATACCTATCTGCCTGCATTTCAAGAATTGGTAGTGAACGCCGGTGTCGCCGGTGTCATGTGTGCTTACAATGCATACGATGGACAACCGCGTTGCGGCAGCGACCTGTTGATGCAGCAAATTCTCCGCAACGATTGGAATTTTACCGGTTACGTTACGTCCGACTGTGGTGCCATTGACGATTTTTATAACTACCATAAAACACACCCCGGAGCCGCATCTGCTGCCGCTGATGCTGTTTTTCACGGCACGGATGTTGATTGTGGCAATTCGGCATACAAAGCATTAGTGGCTGCCGTCAAATCAGGTTTAATCACTGAAAATCAGATAGATACATCCTTGTCACGCCTGTTTGAAATTCGCTTCCGGTTGGGTATGTTCGACCCTGCCGAGCAAGTGCCTTATTCCAAAACAGGTCTTGACGTGTTGGAATCGCCTCGCCATAAAGCGTTGGCTGCTAAAATTTCTCGCGAATCCATCGTACTGTTAAAGAATGAAAACAATGTGTTGCCGCTGAGCAAAAAGTTGAAGAAAGTGGCTGTTATCGGGCCGAATGCCGATAATGAAGCAACTGTACTGGGCAATTACAATGGCTTTCCAACCGAAATTGTTACGCCGTTGAAAGCGATACAAAACAAGTTGAAGGGTGCCACGGTCACATACGAGCGAGGGGTTGATTTCGTAGTTTCTGCCACCAACAGCAACGAAGCTATCGCGCTATTAGCCAAACGGCTAAAAGGCTATGATGCAGTGATATATGTGGGTGGCATTTCGCCAAGATTAGAAGGCGAAGATCTGCAGATTAAGATGGAAGGCTTTGCAGGAGGCGACCGCACAAGCATCCTGTTGCCAAAAGTACAAACCCAACTGATGCAGGCTATTCACGCAGAAAACATCCCGCTTGTGTTTGTTATGATGACCGGCAGTGCTATTGCAACACCTTGGGAATCAGCCAACGTGCCCGCCATCGTCAATGCCTGGTATGGTGGGCAGGATGCGGGCAATGCCATAGCGGATGTGCTGTTTGGCGATTACAATCCATCGGGCAAATTGCCGGTGACATTCTACGCGAAAGACAGCGACCTGCCGCCGTTCAATTCCTACCAAATGAAAAATCGTACCTATCGCTATTTCGATGGCGAAGTGCTTTATCCGTTCGGCTACGGCTTGAGTTACACCCAATTTGCATACGAAGTGGTGAACGCAAAGCCACAAATTGCTCTTAATGAAACGCTTACGGTGGAAGTGAAAGTTACAAACACCGGTAAATTAGACGGCGACGAAGTGGTGCAGCTCTATGTTTCGCATCCCGACCGGGAAGGTTTGAAGCCTCTCTATGCCCTCAAAGGCTTTGAAAGAGTATTTATAAAAGCCGGTCAAAGTCAAACGGTCAAATTCGCACTTAGCGCGAAAGAACTGTCTGCAGTTGGCAACAAAGGTACGCTCGAAGTCAATCAGGGCACGCTGAAATTGTACATCGGCGGCACATCGCCCTCCAAAACGCAGGCTCAAAAATTGGCGATTGTGGAGCACGAATTAAGGGGATTTAAAAATTGAGAGAAAGTGCCCAAGGGCGACCTCTATACAGGTTTTCACAGTCCCGCAGGGACGATATGTGCATAACCGTAGGTGGGTGCAGCCGAAGTCCCGAGCGAAGTCGAGAGGGCAGCGCAATCTACGGTATTGGTGGGTGACTCAGCCCTTAGTCCTGCGAGGACGGCATCATCATAATCCCGCCCGAATGGGGTCGCGTTGGCCAACACGTCTTTCCTGCACGAACATCACATATCTGCATGCCGGAGGCATGCACCGCTCGGTAGAATACCATCGCCTCGCCACCTCGCGGCATGCCGATTCTCTGTCCCTATGCGGGACAAGGCTCCGTTTGCAAATATAGCACCTCAAAAAAAGATTTAGCCTGAAAATGGGAAATTTGTCGTGCACCTGTGAGGAGCGAATATCAACGCCCTTTTTTGGACGCGCCAAAATTATATGTTAAAAAACTTGCAAAAAACATTTATAAACCTTACATTTGTGCGCGGATTTCTTAACAACAAAAAAATCCGCAATTTTAGTATAAATTTAATTTATCATCAACATGAAAAAAACATCAAGCAATTTTGCGACAGCAATGCTCTATATTGCCGTCATGACGCTCGGGGGGGGGGGGTACTACCCGCCCAAGCCGAGTCGCCACAAGGGGTTAAAATCGCCGTATCCGGCGTTGTTAGTGATGCCGATGGAGCTATCATCGGCGCAAGTGTCATCGAAAAAGGAAATTCCGGAAATGGAATTGCAACTGATGTGGATGGACGATACACCTTGCAGGTGTCACCCAACGCCACACTGGAAATTAGTTATTTGGGTTACGCCACCCAATCCGTTGCCGTAAACGGCAAAACAACCGTCAATGTTACTTTGGCACAAGATGCCGCAAACCTCGATGAGGTCGTGGTTGTGGGTTATGGCACTGCCAAAAAGAGCGACTTGGCAGGCTCTGTGGTGCGTGCCAATTTGAGCACCTTGCAGGAATCGCCGAACGTGAGTCTGATGCAGGGCTTGCACGGTACCACTCCGGGGTTGAACGTGGGACAGGTGAGCAAAGCCGGCGAAGACCCTTCCATCACTATTCGCGGGCGCAACTCTATTAACGGAACCACCGGCCCGTTGATTGTCCTGGACGGTATCGTTTTCCGCGGAACGATGGTGGATATTAATCCCAACGATGTGGAATCAATGGACATTTTGAAAGATGCAAGTGCCGCCGCTATTTACGGTTCACAAGCGGCTAACGGTGTTATTTTGATTACGACTAAAACAGGAAAAACAGCACAAAAACCGATTATCTCCTACAATGCGTCTTACACGGCACAAAGTTTGGCAAACAAGAAATTCGTGCCCCAAGACCTCAACGGATTTCTTAAAAAAGCAGGTGATGCGTTTTTGAACAATAGCCGCATTTTGGATGCCGACGGTCTTCCTACCACTGCACTGAATCCTGATTTTAACCCATTAGGTGGCGACTTGTCCGGATTTCAAGCGGCTTATGATGCCGGAGTGAATAACAATTGGTGGGACGATTTCACCAATGCCACTCCATACATTCAAAGCCATGACGTGAGCGTGAGAGGGCGCAGCGAAAGTTCCGGTTATTTTATGTCTTTCGGCTACTTAGACCAGCAAAACTTGATGGCAAACGATACATACGAACGTTATAACGTGCGTGTGAATTTAGATACCCGCATCAACAGCTGGTTGAAAGTGGGTACGCAATCATTCTTCACATTCAGTGATATGTCCGGTTCTTCACCCGATTTAGGACAAATAGTCGGCATGCCGCCTTTATACACTCCCAGAGATGAAAATGGCAATTTATCGTCGCTGTATATTTCGTTAGGAAACCCTTATGTAAGCCTTGCGTCGGATAATTTGGATACACGCAGTCATTTGTCGGGAACATTTTTTGCCGACATCGACATTCCTTTTATCAAGGGCTTGAATTACCGCTTGAATGTTTCGGAAAATCTGATTACCAACAAGGATTTTAATTACAACGAATACTCCGGTACTACCATGACTTCGGGAGGCAGCGCGTCCAAGGCAAATGATTCTCAATACAGTTGGTCGGTGGATAATATCCTGAACTATACGGAAACATTCGGCAAACACACCGTGAATGGAACGCTGGTGTATGGCGCTGAAAAACGGCAATATGAATATACTAATTCCGGTGCTAAAGATTTTACTAACGGTGCCTTAGGTTACAATGATTTCTCTACGGGAGATGCCTCAACACGGGCCGCAAGTGCAAGTGCATGGCAAGAAAGCAGCCTTTACACGATGTTGCGTGCAGGCTATACGTTTGATAACCGTTATATTTTTACAGGGACGGTACGCCGCGATGGATTTTCCGGTTTTGGAAAAAATCAAAAATTCGGTACATTCCCATCGGCTGCTGTGGCTTGGCGCATCAGTGAAGAAGATTTTATGAACCCTGTTACTTGGGTGGATAATTTGAAAGTGCGCGCTTCTTACGGACAAAGCGGCAACCGTTCGCTGAGCCGCTATCAAACGCTTGCTAAATTAGCCACAAGTACGGCTGCTGCCGGCGGTTATATTTCCAATCTGGGGGAAATCGTTACCGGACAATATATTGACAGATTGGCAAATGCTGATTTGAAATGGGAAGCGACAACGGCTTTCAACGTGGGTCTGGATTTTGCTGCATTGAATAATCGTCTTTTCGGAACATTGGATTATTACAATTCAAAGACAAGCAATTTATTGTACGACATCAATATTCCTTCGATGAACACGGTAGGCATAATTTCTTCCAACATTGGGGAAATTGCAAACACGGGATTTGAAGCCTCTATTACCGGCACACCGGTGAAAACCACCGATTTCCGTTGGGACATCACGTTCAACTATTCCATCAACCGCAATGAAGTGGTGAGTATTACAGGGGTTGATGCTGACGGCGACGGTATAGAAGACGACCTGGTGGCTAACAGTATCTTTATTGGAAAACCGTATGGGGTAAGGTATAACTACCGCACCGATGGCATTTGGCAATTGGAAGATGCACGTCAAGGACTGATTCCGGCAGGCTATCAATATGGTGATTATAGAATTGTTGATCTCAACCCTGCTGAAGATGGAACCTACAAAATTGATGCGGACAACGACCGTGAAATTATCGGTTACAACGACCCGTCCTACCGGTTCAGTGTGCAAAATACATTCGGCTACAAAAATTTTGAGTTGAAAGCCTTTGTAAACTCTATTCAAGGCGGTTCCGAATATTATTATGGTCAACCTGCAAGTAATTTGAACGGTGGTCGTTCTGATATTTATAAGTACAACTCGTTTGCATACGACTATTGGACACCGGAAAACCCCAATGCCAGATACCGCAAAGTCGGAGCAGGCGGCAGCGGCGCGAGCACTTCTCCCTACAGGCAGCGCAGTTTTGTGCGCTTGCAAGACGTGACTTTGTCTTACACTCTGCCTAAATCTCTGTTGCAAAAAGCAGGTATAGGTTTGGCTAAAGTCTATGTAACAGGCAACAATTTGTACACCTGGACCGATTGGGACGGATGGGATCCGGAAACAGGCACAGGATTAGACCCTACCGCATATCCTGTATTGAGAAGTTTTTCTGTGGGACTGAATCTTGAATTTTAATTCTAAAAAATTACAAATATGAAAAAGATAAAATATTTATTGTTATTACCGTTGGCAATGGCGCTTTGCGTATTGTCTTCGTGTGACGAAAAGGCTTTTTTGGAAGAAAAATCCTATATCTACGATGCCGCAACGTCTTTGAACACCAGAGAACAATTCCAAACATCACTCAATTATCTTTATAATCGGGCAAGATGGATACACTCCGGGACTGACAATTCAAATACTGAACTGATATGGTATCTTGGCACCGATTTCGCTTTCTATGGCGATCTTGTCGGCAACACCACCACTCGGCAAAATGGTTACAAAGATTATGTAGTACCTACCCGTGGCGAGTATAACGAAGTTTGGGAAAACTTGTATAAGATTATCGGCAATGCCAATATGATTATTTCTCGTTTGCCGGATGCTGACAAGGTGACGGATGCCGACAAAAAGGTGATACGTGGCGAAGCCTTGTTTTTACGTGCTTATGCCCATCGGACATTGGCTCACTTGTGGGGCGATGTGCCTCTCATCACAGAAGAGGTAACTTCTCCGCGCAGAAACTACACGCGGGATAAGCGGGCCGATGTTTATGCGTCTGTGCGCGACGACTTGGCAGAAGCGGCTACTTTGTTGCCCAATGTGGAAACTGCACGCGACGGACAGGTCAACAAACAAGTAGCACAACACTTGTTGGCTGAAATTTACATCAGTTTGGGCGAAAATCAAAAAGCGGTGGACGAAGCAACAAAGGTAATTGACCATCCCGCATTGGGTTTGATGACCTCCCGTTTTGGTTCGCTTGCAGCTAACACTTACGCCAGCGTGGACGGAAGCACGGGCGACCCCTATTGGGATTTGTTTCGCGTAGGCAATTTCGACCGCGGCGAAAGTGACAACAAAGAAAGTTTGTGGGTGTTGCAGTATGGTGTAAATAACGCTATACCGGGGTCAACGAACAACAGTATGCAGTTGCGGTGTAATCCACAGTTTGAAAATTTTCAAATAATGGGAACACCAAACGCCGGCGGTTCTGCTGCTCCGGTAAGAGCTTTTTATGGCACCAATGGCACCACTTATTACGGTACCGAATTTCGAGGCGGACGAAGTTATGCACATGCCCGTCCTACGCATCATTTCTTTGAAGAAATCTTTGATGCTGCGGATATTCGAGGTGGAGGTTTGAATATTCTTCGTGATTATCAGGTGGAAAATCCGGATGTACAAGAATACGGGAAATGGATAAAAAAAGATGGACTTTATGCTACAAAACCACTGCCAACCAGTAACCAAGCAATTGATACTCTCAGGGTCTTTTTTCCGGCGGTTACAAAATTATATCAGATGTTCCAATATGACCCGAGTTTCCATTACACCGGAACGCCGAATACAATCAACGGCCATCGGGTGCTTGTAAGAAATAACGGATGGCGGTCAAATAAAGACCAGTATGTATTTCGCTTGGCAGAAACCTATTTGTTGCGTGCAGAGGCTTACCTCACTATTGACAAGGCGAAAGCCGCAGCCGACATCAATGTGCTGCACAGTCGGGCAAACGCACCGGCGGTAACTGCTACCGATATGGATATTGATTATATCCTGGATGAGCGACTCCGTGAATTGTATTACGAAGAATTGCGCGCCGTAACGCTTTGCCGCTTGGGCAAATTGTATGACCGCGCAAAAGCATACAATGAATACACCGCCCGCACAATAGAGCCGTATCACAACTTGTGGCCCATTCATCACGATGTGATTGAGCGCAACAATGAAGTGAAATGGGATAATAATCCGGGATATTAAACAACAACACACCTGAAAAACCAGTTAAGTCTTTAAGACTTAACTGGTTTTTTATGTTATTTTGTACATTAGAGTTGTACAAAGATACGCTAATTTTTTGAAACACGCCATTGCAAAAATTAAAAAAAAATATTTTGCAGAAAAAAATATAATTTGTACATTTGCAAAAAAAAATGAACATTTTATGAACGCACAACAATTATTAGATGAAATTCTTCCTCTTTTGCATTCCATCAAGGATGACAAGGAAAAATTAGCTACGCTCCTCCAATTTATGCAAGAGGAGTTTGCAGAGGAAGAACTCGAACAAAATGATTACGATTTCAAAGAGAAGTTGCCCGAAAAATATCGGGACATTGTCAGGCAAATGGCGAGTAATTTGAGCGCAGGCATAGTGTGCTTTTTCAACCCGGATACGTTAGAGATGGAAGATATCCACGAAAGTTTATTGAATGAAATGCTATTTCATGAAGAGCTTGAAGAGGATGAAGAATCCGATGAAGATGATCTTTTCACTCTGAAACACCATACGTGGGATAAATGCATTGACATTGAACCGCTTGAATCTCGTGAATCATTTGTGATTATGGAGGATTTTGTTGAGCAACTCCCCAATGGCAGGGAGAAAAATAGATTGATACAGGCGCTAAACGGTCGTAAGCCGTTTGCCAATTTCAACAATGTGATTCACAATTCCAAATACAGGGAAAATTGGTTTGATTTCCGGCAAAAGGAATTGGAAAAACACATCATCCAAAATTATTTTTATGACTATTTGAATGATACAAATGGCACAAAATAAGCAAATATTGCCCATAATCCCCTCATTGTCAGTAGTTTACGGGGGGGGGGGGGGGTAGATTCCCTCGCACGAACCGACCTGCGCAAGCGCGTCATCGCGTCCGCGCGCTTCCGCCGTTAAACAATATTTTCACAAACATACCGGCAAGCCGTAATGGGACTTTCGAGTCCTGTTGCGGCTTGTTGCGTTATTGCGCGGGCGGCCTTTTCCGTCATTGCGAGGGCGAAGCCCGAAGCAACCCAGCAAAAGCCGCTGGTTTGCTTCGCTATGCTCGCAATGACGGCGGCTTCGCCGCCGCCGCGCTGCGCCTCTGCGGTCGACGGGAGGAAAGCTTGTTCGCATGGGGTGTCTCCGCTACGGGGCTCCGCCCCTCCGGTCGACAAGACGGCGGCATTTTTTTAAGAGAGTGGGGAAAGGCAGCGGCGGCTCCGCCGCCGCTGCCTTTCCCCCGACCCCCACGTGGGGGTCGTCTTGTCGACCGAAGCAAAGCGGGCGATAGACCGCTTTGCGGAGCGGAGACATCTCATGCTGACACGCCTTTCTATGGCGTCGCGTTGGCCAACACGCCTTTCCTGCACGAACATCACATATCTGCATGCCGGAGGCATGCAACCTCATTTTCATCGTCCCGCAGGGACGGGATGTGCATAACCGTAGGTGGAGCGAAGCGAAACCTACGGAAAAAGGCGCCAACACTCGTCCAAGCCCTGCAAGGGCGAGATTATGATAATGCCGTCCCATGCGGGACTAAGAGGCGTATCGCCCACCAATACCGTAGGTTTCGCTTCGCTTCACCTACGGTTTGCACATCCCGTCCCTGCGGGACGATGCCCCATGCAAACAATTAATAATGAATAATGAATAATGAGAAACGAAAAAAATATTTATCAACAAGTAAAAAAATTAAAGCATGAAAGCAAAAAACATGTGTTTTAGCCTGCTCGGCCTGGTGGCTTTGAGCAGCAGTTGTGCAACCGATTTGTATCAATCCAATCCGGTGCAGAGTAGTGAGAGGGAGATTTCCTTCAAGACGTTCGCGGACAAGCAGCTGCGAGCAAGCGTAACCACCGGAGGGTCAATGACTTCGTTCACCACCTCGGCCTGGAGCCATCCTGCAGGCACTGCCTATGACGGTTACGTGCTGAACGGCGTAACTGTAACACGTGGCGAAGCGGGCGGGGGTCTTACTTGGGACTATTTTCCAAAAGCCAGCTGGCCGGCAAGAGATTCCGTGGATTTCTTCGCTTACTCGCCCGCGTCAAGTGTGAATGTGACGGTTGGTCTGAAACAGGCGCCTTCGGTCACGCTCCCTCCTGTCACCGGTCCCGAGATTGAATACACCGTGCCCGGATGGGTCGGCGGCAGTCGGCCGATTGACCAACAAGAGGACTTCCTGGTAACTAAAAGTGTGGATTTGACTTATAAGCCAAGCAGTCCAACCGTGCAATTGAATTTCAAGCACGCCCTGTCACGAATTGTTTTCAAGGCTCAAAATCAGAACAAAAACAAGACGTATGTGATTAAAGAATTGGCGTTGAGTAAGTTGAAATCGAAGGGAACACTCAACATGCTGGATTCGGTACCGAATGGAGCGGATAGTTTTGCGCATGCTCCGGGCGCGTACGACGTTGCTTGGAAAGCACAACACGATTCGGTTACTTATAAAGTGGATCTTGGGAGCACGAATGTGCTTGTGCCTTACGGCACCGGAACCACCGGTGACGATTACACCGCGATAACCAATGCGAGTAACGGCTTGATGGTGCTGCCACAAGAAACTGTGTTGGGAGCCTTCACCGGCAGCACTCCGGAATATGGCACGGTAGCCGAAATAGACGGCTCGCTGCCGGATGCATCCTATTTGTACGCGACCATTGCCGAAGTAGATTATCTCACCAGCGACACGGTGAACAGGCGTCAGGTAGTTTTCCGCCTGCACGACCCTGCGAATAAAGCACAAGGCATCGTGTTTGAAGCGGGCAGGCAATACACGTTTTTGCTGACGCTGGGCTTAGACGGCGAAGAGATTGCGTTCTCTATTCCGGCGGTGAAGGATTTTAACACGGTGGCAGAGGTGGAAGTGCCGCCGGTGGTTGTGGTGACATCAACGTGGAAGTGCGGCGACCTGATTAACACTTATATAACAACCGCGAATTATAATAATACAGGTATAGATCAACTTTGCTGGACAACGACAAATATTGCCGAAGGCACCGCGGCGTATTACACCTATGTGGATGGAACAGGGTCGATCTCACCAACCCCCATGATAGGAGAGCGAGGGTATTATTACGAACAGTCGCAAGCTGATGCAGCATGTAAAGCTCTTGGACTTGAATGGTCAGTGCCAGCCCAATTGCAGTGGGATGCCTTGGAGGCTGAGTTTGGGGCGCTTGCCCCAGGTGTTGGCACTACGGGTTCGCCGTCCACATTACAGACTCCATGGACAGATGATGCCGCGCTGGGAGGTGGGTATGCCTCGACCAGCGCCGGTTTCGTGAACTGGGGGGCCTCGAGCCATTGGTGGGTGCGAGACGTTCCACCGAATAGAATTATCGGAATAGAGTGGGCTAGCGGCTTCTCATGGCATGCAGCCACGAGGCCCGCGAATGCCGCGGCGACAGTTAGGTGCGTGCGTACCATTTAGGGTTGCGATATTGAACTGTGATTCGTATGAATTTTATGATGGGCTATGATTTTTAGAGAATCATAGCCCGTCATGTAACCACTTTGTTTTTACTCAAGCATCCTTTCTTGCTTGATAATCAAAAAAAAATGACTACCTTTGCCAAAAGATGTGATAATGCATTTTAGTTTACAATTAAATTTAAGAAAACATGAAAAAGAACATTCAAATTGCTATTCTCGGCGCATCTGTCGCTTTAGGATTGATTGTGTTGGGCATTTGTATCAACAAAGGGCTGCAAAGTTTCTCTAACAAAGAACGTGTGGTCACGGTCAAGGGATTGGCTGAAAAGGAAATCAAAGCCTCTTCTGCCGTTGTACGTATTGATTACAGTTTTTCGGGCGACGAGACAAAGCCGTTGGTTGAAAACATTGACAAGCGCACTGCTGCCATAAGTGCCTATTTGAAATCAAAAGGCTATAAAGATGTGGCAATCAGCGCATTAAACCTTTTTGACAGTAAAACTTATTACGAAACAGATTGGGTGGACGGCAAGCGCGTGCAAATAAAAAAAGACCGCTATAGAGCATCCAAGTATCAAACGTTAACTGTAAACGAAGTGGTGGAAGAGGCAGAAGAAATCTGCAATCAAATCAATATTGATTTGATTAACAAGGATATAACCGCAGATGTTTCGACCATCTACAAATTTCCCGAATTGAATAGCATCAAGCCCGCATTGATTGCCGAAAGCACGAAAAATGCTCGCACCGCAGGCGAGCAATTTGCCGAAGATTCACACTCGCGTTTGGGCAAAATCAAAACTGCATCGCAAGGACAAATCAGCCTTGTGGGTCGTTACGACGAGGACGGCTTGACGCCACCTCCTGCACCTTATTTCCAAAAGGCCCGCGTGGTGAGCAGCATTGTTTTCTTTTTGGAAGATTAAAATTATATGGTTATCGGATATTGTACCTAATGTGAATTCCCTACGGGAAATTATTGAAGAGGAGAGCGTCCATTTTCTATTGATATACAAGTCCTAACGGACTATTTGCCCGTAGGGCATCCATATCAATAGAAAATGACATCCTCCCAAAGCGTTATAGCCCGTAGGGCTTTCACCTTATTTTTAGGCATTATATCCGGCATTCATTTAATATTAATCTCTTAAATATGAAACGCCGCCTTTATCGCATCAACATAATCGAGTTTTTCCCACGTAAACAACTCTACCTCAATCGTTTTCTCGGTATCGTAGCGTGAAGAAAATGTTTTCTTTACCGTTTTCGGTTGGCGCCCTACATGTCCGTAAGATGCCGTTTCAAGATAGATGGGATTACGCAGTTTGAGGCGCGTTTCAATCGCTTTGGGGCGCATGTCGAACAATTCAGCCACTTTGTCGGCGATTTGCGCATCCGTCAACTGCACTTTGCTCTTGCCGTAGGTGTTGATAAAAATATTCATCGGTTTGGCCACGCCAATCGCATAAGCCACTTGCACCAACACTTCGTCGGCCACGCCCGCTGCGACTAAATTTTTGGCGATATGACGGGCTGCATAAGCCGCCGATCGGTCAACCTTTGAGGGGTCTTTGCCGGAAAAAGCACCACCGCCGTGGGCGCCCTTGCCGCCGTAGGTGTCCACAATGATTTTGCGACCGGTCAATCCTGTGTCGCCGTGCGGTCCGCCGATGACAAATTTGCCGGTTGGATTGACGTGATAAGTGATTTTGTCCGTAAATAAATTTTGGATGGCTTGCGGATATTTGGCTTTCACGCGCGGCACGAGAACGTTGATGACGTCGTGCTTGATTTTATCCTGCATCGCCTTGTCCGATGCAAAATCGTCGTGCTGCGTCGAAATCACAATCGTGTCAATTGTTTCGGGCACGCCGCTGTCGCTGTACCGAATCGTCACCTGCGACTTGGCATCGGGACGCAAATAGGGCATGAGTGCCAACTCTTGTTTGCGAATAGCTGCCAATTCAAGCAATAGTTGGTGCGACAAATCCAACGGCAGAGGCATGTAATTTGCCGTTTCGCTGGTGGCGTAGCCAAACATCATGCCTTGGTCGCCCGCCCCCTGGTCAAGTGCTTCTGCACGTTCCACGCCACGGTTAATGTCGCCCGACTGCTCATGAATGGCATTGAAAATACCGCACGATTCGGCCTCAAACTGATACTCACTCTTGGTGTAACCAATCTGCTTAATCACGCGACGAGCCACCTCAGGAATATCCACGTAGGCTTTTGACTTGACTTCTCCGGCCACAACGACCTGCCCGGTGGTCACTAATGTTTCGCAAGCTACTTTGGATTCAGCATCGTAAGCGAGAAACTGATCCAGTAGAGCATCTGAAATTTGGTCAGCAACCTTGTCAGGATGACCTTCAGACACAGATTCGGAAGTAAATAAATAACTCATTTTATAAATAATTTTTGTTGTAAAATAAACCAAATTTTCCGCAAAGGTACGAAATAATTATGAATTATGACTAAAATTTACTCGCGCACCCGCATCAAAATTCTGTGATATTGGGATCATCTGCTACGCCGGAAGGCGTAAAATTTTATGATTATCCGCAATCATACCATTAAATAGCGTTTCCTGCAAGCAATTTCCGGTTTTGTCCCGCGGGACACGGAACGAAAGCCAAGTGGTATGATTGCGGATAATCATATTTTTTTTAATATGCCACACAAAGGTAGGATATTATTCTATGACTTCCAAATAAAAATATATCCGTTACCGGCTTTCACAACTTTGCCGACTGCCGGATAGGCAATGTGCATCCCGGCTACAGGAATTGCGTTTGTCGACACATAGTTCAACACCTCCAAGCGGGCTTTGACTGCTTGTGCGGGGTCAACATCATACGTTACCGCTACGCTTGGATAAGGCATTTGCAGGGCCATCGCATGTGTCAAATCGCCCCAAATCAATAGCTTTTCGCCTTGCGATTCCACCTCATACATCGTATGCCCCGGCGTATGTCCATAAGCCGCAATGGCAGTCACACCGCCAACTAACGGCGTTGCCGGCTCTCCTATCACCGCCGGATTGAACAAATGTAGTTGGTCTTTGTAGGCCGCAACCAACTGACGCACATTCGTGTTTTTCACCGCATCACTTGTCCAATAATCGTGTTCTTTTTGCGATAGATAGACCTGTGCATTAGGAAACGCCCTTTCGCCATCACGCAACATGCCCCCGATATGGTCGCCGTGTGCATGCGTAATCAGCACGATGTCAATGTTTTCCGCAACAACACCTAAGTTTTGAAGATTGTCAAACAAACGTTTACCAAAACCGGTATCCACTAAGATATTTTTACCGGAAAACTGAATTAAAAACGCATTGACCGCATTCGGAAACGTCCCGTCAGGAGCCTGTTTTTCAACCATCTCCGGCGTAGCGCCAATCAAAATAGAAGTTTTCCCTTTTTGCTGTCCTTCCGAAAGCAAATGCACCCGCGCCTCCCCCACCTTGGTGCCGGTTTCGACGGCTTGTGCGTGGGAAGTCATTGTCAATAGTGCCGACATAATTGTTAGATAGATTTTTTTCATTATGTTTATAATATTATTAAAAGATGTTGCAAAGATACGATTTATTTATTCAATAACCTAAAAGATTCGGTGATACAGGGTCAAGGCATTAAAATCACATAATATGGCTGAATTTTGATGCGTTGAAAACATTTTTTCACAGCGCGCTTGGAAATCTCAGAATTTTGATGTAATTTTGCCACCAAATATAGTCGTCGCGTGGTTTCGACTACGCAGCGATGTAAGAATAATACACGCAAAATGGACATTAGACACATGGTAAGCAATAAACAAATATCGCTCACAACTCCCTCATTATCAGTAGCTTACGGGGGGGGGGGGAGGGGGTAGATTCCCTTGCAAAAGCCACACTACGCAAGCGCATCTTCGCGTCCGCGCGCTTCCCGCGTTAAATACCATTTTCACAAACATGCAAGCAAGCCGTAATGGGACTTTCGAGTCCTGTTGCGGCTTGTCGCGTCATGTTCCGTCCCCTTGCAGCTCGTTCCGTCATGTTCTGTTTCGGCGCGTTATGTTGTGTCCTAGCGAGGGCAGTTTGTTCCGTCATTGCGAGGGCGAAGCCCGAAGCAACCCAGCAAAAGCCGCTGGCTTGCTTCGCTACTTCGTAGCTCGCAATGACGGCGGCGGAGCCGCTACGGGACTACGTCCCTCCGGTCGACAAGACGGCGGCATTTTTTTAAGAGAGTGGGGAAAGGCAGCGGCGGCGAAGCCGCCGCTGCCTTTCCCCCGACCCTCACGTGAGGGTCGTCTTGTCAACCGCTTTGCGGAGCGGAGACACCTCATGCGAACAATGAACAATTAATAATGAACAATGAAAGAAAAAAGTGATAGAATAAAGTATTAATTAAATTAAAGTATCTTATGACAAAAAATTTAAGGTGTTTTAGCCTGCTCGGCCTGGTGGCTTTGAGCAGCAGTTGTGCAACTGATTTGTATCAATCCAATCCGTTGCAGAGTAGTTCACCGGAGATTTCCTTCAAGACGTTCGCGGACAAGCAGCTCCGCGCGAGTGTAACCACCGCAGGGTCGATGACTTCGTTCACCACCTCGGCGTGGAGTCATCCTGCCGCAACGCCAACGGTTTATGACGGTTATGTGCTGAACGGCGTAACTGTAACACGCGGCGAAGCGGATGGTGCAGGTGCCAACAATTGGGACTATTTCCCAAAAGCCAGCTGGCCGGCAAGAGATTCGGTCGATTTCTTCGCTTACTCGCCAGCATCAAGTGTGAATGTGACAGCAGGTTTGAAAAAGGATGTGTCCACAGTTCCAACGCCTCCTGCCACCGGTCCCGAGATTGAATACACCGTGCCCGGATGGGTCGGCGACAGTCGTCCGATTGACCAACAAGAGGATTTTATGGTTACAAAAAGTGTAGACTTGACTTTTGCAAGCAGTCCAACCGTCCAATTGAATTTCAAGCACGCCCTGTCGCGGATTGTTTTCAAGGCTCAAAATCAGAACAAAAACAAGACGTATGTGATTAAAGAATTGGCTTTGAGCAAGTTGAAATCGAAGGGAACGCTCAACCTGTTGGATTCGGTACCGAATGGCGCAAATAGTTTTGCTCATGCTGCGGGTGCGTACAACGTTTCATGGAAAGCACAACACGATTCGGTTACATACAAAGTGGATCTTGGGAGCACGAATGTGCTTGTGCCTTACGGCACCGGAACCACCGGTGACGATTATACCGCGATAACCAATGCGAGTAATGGTTTGATGGTGTTGCCTCAAGAAACTGTCTTGGGAGCCTTCACGGGCAGCACTCCAGAATATGGCACGGTTGCCGAAGTAGACGCCACTAAGCCGGATGCTTCCTATTTGTACGCGACCGTTGCCGAAGTGGATTATCTCACGAACGACACGGTGAACAGGCGTCAGGTAGTTTTTCGTCTGCATGATCCGGCGAATAAAGCTCAAGGCATCGTGTTTGAAGCAGGCCGGCAATATACATTTTTGCTGACGCTGGGCTTGGACGGCGAAGAGATTGTGTTCTCTATTCCGTCGGTGGAAGGCTTTAACACAACAGCAGAGGTATATACGACGTGGCGATGCGGCTTCCCGATTAAAGGTTATTCGACAGCGAATTATAATAATACAGGTATAGATGATCTTTGCTGGACGACGCAAAATATTGCCGAAGGCACTGCATCGTATACAACATACAACCCAGGAGGTGGAGCTGATGAACATTCCGGTCGTGGTTGGTATTATTCATGGGCACAAGGTGATGCGGCGTGTAAAGAGCTCGGACCCGCTTGGGGATTACCTGATCTTTCCCAATGGGATGCACTAATCGCAGCTTTTCTCACCTTGGCGCCTGGCGTTGGGACATTAGGCGATGCGCTATCGCTACGTATACCCTGGAGAGGGGACGACGCTCGTGGTGGCATGCAAGCGGAGGATGGAACTTGGATTGCATGGGGATACGGTTCGTACTGGTCAGTGCTGGACGAACCCCGGACCCACGTTATGCAATCTGATTTTACGGAGGGTCTGGCTAGATTTCCATCCGGCGCCGGCGATGACCGATTATCCGGAGTCCGCTGCGTCCGCCGGTTGTAGGGTTGTGAGCTGTGAGCTGTGGGGGGCCGCCAAGCGGACGATTTTTGACCTCTCAGCAAGGCAGCGCCTTGGTGAGAGGAACCTCACGTTCATAACCGATAAGGATTTTCCGACGAAATCCTATCAAAACAGGAAAAAGCTCGCAGCAAAATAATTGAAGCAAAGCACTGATTCGTTTGGGAGTCAGTGCTTTGTTTTTTTATTGTTAATCATTAGGCACACTACCAAACCGCAATCATGTTAAATTTTCATGCGCTTGCCCTGGTCATGAGTTACATGATTTTGCAAAAGTAAATATTTTTCTTACCTTTGCAAAATATTTTTGAAAATTATGAGTCATTCGACAAACGAATATCCTTTGGAATTGGCCACGATGCCGGGTTTTGCAGGCTCGTCGGCGTATTATTTGCGGTATGAAGATCCAAACAACGACCAAGAGTTGGTAGGGAAAGCCGCAAACGACTATTGGCGCAATGTTGATTTGTATATTGGCGGCACAGAGCACGCCACAGGACACTTGATTTACAGCCGTTTCTGGAACAAATTTCTGTACGATTTGGGCGTGGTAGCGGAAGACGAACCATTCAAAAAGCTCATCAATCAGGGCATGATTCAAGGGCGTTCAAACTTTGTGTATCGCATCAAAGCACCGCTTAATTCCGGCTCGGAGGAAATTTCTAACCCGGTTTTTGTTTCACACGGCTTGAAAGACAAGTATGACGTCACGCCAATTCACGTGGATGTTAATATCGTGAGCAACGATGTTTTGGATATAGAAAAATTCAAAAACTGGCTGCCGGAATACAAGAATGCGGAATTTATACTTGAAAACAACGAGTATAAATGCGGCTGGGCAGTCGAAAAAATGTCCAAATCGATGTTCAACGTGGTAAATCCCGATGATATTGTAGAAAAATTTGGAGCAGACACTTTGCGCCTCTACGAGATGTTTCTTGGCCCGTTGGAGCAATCCAAACCTTGGGACACAAACGGCATCGACGGCGTTTCGCGCTTTTTACGCAAACTGTGGAATTTGTTTTTTGAAGGCGATAAATTTGTTGTGTCGGACGAGCAACCCACTGCCGACGAGTTGAAATCCATTCACAAACTCATTAAAAAAGTGGGTCAAGACATCGAAAATTTCTCTTTCAACACCTCTGTAGCCGCTTTCATGATTTGTGTGAACGAGTTGACAGCCTTGAAATGCAACAAACGCGCAGTGTTGAGCGATTTGGTAGTCACATTAGCACCCTTTGCCCCCCATATTTCCGAAGAATTGTGGCACCAATTAGGCAACACAACAACCGTGTGCGATGCTCGATTCCCCGATTTCAACGAGGAATATCTGAAAGAAAGTGCCGTAAAATACACCATCTCTTTCAACGGCAAAGCTCGCTTCACATTGGATTTTCCGATTGACACGCCCCCAGCCGAAGTCGAAAAAGCGGTTTTGGCAAACGAACAATCGCAAAAATGGTTGGAAAGCAAGACGCCTAAAAAAGTGATTGTCGTGCTCAATAAAATTGTGAATGTTGTGATATAACGGGATTATCGCACTTATTCTTTCACAACCTCGCTGACCGCCACTCCACGACCGCTAAAACCTTAAGCAGATAAACCCCTTTCGGAAAAGAGCACTTGTTAAAGAATTATATTGCTAAACTGTTTTCATTCAGCAGAAAATCGAAAATATTCATCGTTATAATGCCATCATCATTCTGATATGTCGGCGTTAAACCGCCTGTAATTACAATTTTATCAAAACTGTCGGTGATATGCCGCAAGGAATTTAATTCCTGTTCCATTTTTTCTTGCGTAGGTAATGCCAAGGCAGACTGAATATAATACCGTTTGAAACCTCTGTTGCATACAAAATCAACTTCTAATTGCTTACGCTGACTTACTCCGTTACCGTCCTTCGTGTTTACAACCACTTGTCCGACATCAACCAACAAACCCCTTAATCGCAATTCATTATATATCAAATTTTCCATTAAATGAGTTTGCTCGGTCTGTCGAAAATTCAATCGGGCATTGCGCAGTCCCAAATCTTCAAAATAATATTTTGCAGGCGTATCAATGTATTTTTTACCTTTAATGTCGTACCTTACAGATTTTTCGAGTAAAAAAGCATCTTGCAGTAAATCAAGATAATGCTTTATCGTATCAACTGATATGTTGCTTTTTTTTACTGATTTGAAAGTATTTTGCAACTTTAAAGGATTGGTAAGCCCACCAATGGAAGAGGCAATAAGATTAATAAGTTCTTCCAAATCGTCATCGTGTTTGATGTTATACCGTTCCTTAATATCTTTCAGATAAGTATGAGTAAAAATTCCTTTCAGATAATCCTCCTTTTGCGCCGAAGTTTCCATCGTTACGGTTTGCGGAAGACCTCCGTAAGTCATATATTCCATCAACATTTGATCGCGATTATTTTGCTGTTTTGCCGACATAAACTCCCGAAAACAAAGCGGATATATTTTAACTTCGTCGCCACGACCGCGAAACTCCGTGATTACATCTTTTGAAAGAAATTTTGCATTACTGCCTGTTACATACACATCTACATTCCTGATTTTGAGGAAACTATTCAGTACATCTTCAAATTCCTTAACGAGTTGCACCTCGTCGAGCAACACATAATACATCTGTTCATCCATAATTTTTGCATCAATGAAAGTAAGCAGTTCATCGGGATTGCGCAGTGCTTTGTTGCGGCGGTCTTCCAAGTCCACCTTTATAATGTGGGTTCTATCAACGCTTTCGCTTTTTAAGTGATTGTAAAACAGCGTAAAAAGCAGATACGACTTACCGCAGCGGCGCACGCCTGTGACAACCTTAATCATTCCGTTATGCTTGCGGGCAATGAGTTTGTTTAAATGTATGTCGCGTTTAATTTCCATATCTTTACTTTAATTTTTTGCGTAAATACGCAATTATTTCGACTGCAAAGATACAATATTTTTAGAAATGAACAATGCCGCATGAAACATATTCAGGGCAACCTCAAAATTCAGCTATATGGGTGCACGACAAATTTCCCTTTTTCAAAGGAAAATTTGCCAGGGCAATCCGTTAGGATTGCATCGCTCGGTAGCATTGACCACCCCTCGCGGCATGCGGAACGTAAAAAAACAAATTCATAATTCATAATTCATAATTTTTTCGTACCTTTGTCACGCTTATTTAATCAAAGCGATTAAATATGCCAAAATAATAATTTAAAATTGACCATATTTATGACAAAGAAAGAGGAAAAAAAGAAAAAACCGGGGCGTTACATGGATTTGAAGACAGACCATGGATTTAAGACCGCTTTTGGAGAGAAACGCGAGAAGTTGTTACTCAACTTTTTGAACAGCGTTTTGGAGGGGCAGAAAAAGATTGTTAAAGTTGAGCATTTGCCACTCAAGCAGTTAGGGTTCAAACCCGAAGACCGAGACACAATTTACGATTTGTATTGTACAGATGAAGATGGGGAGCGGTACATAGTGGAGATGCAAGTGGCTCAACAAAAGCATTTTATGGACAGGTGTTTGTTGTATGCGGCGGCATCCATCCTGAAACAAGCCAAGAGAGGCAAATGGGATTATGGCTTGAAACCGTTATATGTCATTGCCATATTGAATTTCGATTTGACCGAGGATAATACCGATTACATCAATCGTTATTCACTGCTGAATGAAAAAACGAAGAAAAAGGCAAGCAATAAATTGCAATTTACCACGCTCGAATTGACAAAGTTCAACAAATCAGCAGCAGAATCGCGGACTGATTTAGAGAAATGGCTGTTTTGCATGAAGCATCAGGCAGAATTGTCGGAGCAACCTGCAGAACTAAAAGACGAGATATTTAATGAGTTGTTTGAAATAACAGATTTAGAAACATTAACAGAAGAAGATATGACAGCGTACGAAAAAAGTTTTGAAAGGTGCTACGGTGCCGAATTGGCAGCAGACTATGCTATGGAGAGAGGTCTGGAGAAGGGTATGCAGAAAGGCATTGAGCAAGGTGTGCAACAAGGCATTCTTTATACCGCAAAGCGGATGAAAGAAAACGGGATGGACTTGGAACTCATTGTTTCAGTTACCGGACTGAGTCCCGAGCAGTTGAGAAACATGGGGCTGAAATAGCGCCGCCTCATTGCCCCGCAGCGGAGACAGGACGGCGGCGCTTTTTTAAGAGAGGGGGGAAACGCAGCGGCGGCTCCGCCGCCGCTGCGTTTCCCCCTACCCCCACGACAAGGTCGTCTTGTCGACCGAAGCAAAGCGGGCGTTAGACCGCTTTGCGGAGCGGAGACACCTCATGCTGACACGCCTTTCTATGGGGTCGCGTTGGCCAACACGTCTTTCCTGCACGAATATCACACATCTGCATGCCGGAGGCATGCACAGCTCGGTAGAATACCATCGTCTCGCCACCTCGCGGCATGCCGTTGGTATGCAACCCCATTCGCCAATGGCCGCATACCTGCGTCATGCGGGGCGCGTGAGGCTTGGCCGTTTCTACCGAGCGATGCAATCCTAACGGATTGCCCGGGCAAAACAATGAATAATGAACAATAAACAATTAAAAATTAAGAGGATGAAACACCCATATCTACATTATGACACACACGGCGATGATTCTCTGTCCCTATGCGGGACAAGGCGCCGTTTGCAAAATATAGCACCTCAAAAAAAGATTTAGCCCAAAAAAATTATTTTTTGTTGCACGATCTCTACGTATTCACTATAAATAAATCGCCCAAAAGTTAAGAATTACGGAATTATTTACTACCTTTGCAGAATAAAGTATAAAATCATGATGGAACTTATTTTGAAAAATAGAATTTCCCGCCCGAAAATAGATGCTTTGCTGACATTTTTGCATACGTGGGGCGTTGATGCAGAGATAAAAGCGCGCGACAAGCAAACCGCAAAAGACAAGCATATTGCGGAATTTAAGGAAGCCATTCGGGAAACCGAAGCGATGGCTAAGGATATTCGTCTAAATGGAACGAAAGGATACAAAACTTTGGACGAATTATTAGCAGAGGATTGACACACATGAAGATTAATTTTGTAGTAACCTCAAAGTTCGATAAGTCGTATAAAACGCTGAAAAAGAAATATGCGTCTATTACATCCGATGTGACACAATTCAAAAAAGATTTTTCTGCGAATCACTTATTAGGCGATGATTTAGGCGGCGGCTATCGCAAGGTACGCATGGCTATTCAGCGGCAATATTTCAGCTCATGATTACCCCCGACGCGCGCGCTCCATATCGCGCTGGTCGTCTTTCTCGCGCAGCGATTGGCGCTTATCGTAGAGTTTTTTACCTTTGGCGACGGCTATCACCACCTTAACTAAGCCTTTTTCATTGAGAAACAGCTTGGTCGGGACAATCGTGTAGCCGGTGTTTTTGGAAAGCTCTTCGATTTTTTTTAATTCTTTGCGGTTGAGGAGCAGCTTGCGGTCTTTTCGGGCATCGTGATTGTTGTAGGTGCCGTAAAAATATTCGGCAATATACATTCCTCGCACCCACAGCTCGCGATTGATGATCAGGCAATAGGAATCAACCAGCCCGGCTTTGCCAAGACGGATGGATTTTATTTCCGTGCCTGTCAGCACAATGCCTGCCACGAAAGTTTCGATGAACTCATAGTCAAACGAAGCCTTCTTGTTTTTAATGACGATATTGTTTTGCTTTGTTGTTGCCACGTTGTTATTTAGATTTGAATAGCTTGTCCCACGCCTTGCCCCATCGAATGAATCGGTTGTCCGGCAATGTTTCAGCCTTAAACGGTCCTTCAAAATCAGGAATCAGCGAAAAATCGTTGTGTCCGGAATTAATCACATTATAAATCACGCCCCAATCCGGCAATCCGCCAACATTGCGATCGTCTATGAAAATATCAATAGCCTTGAGCTTGGGCGACCGGTCAGGATTCGGTTGGTCTTCCGGATGATTTTTGTTGACTGCATAAAATTCCAGTCCGTTTTGTGCACAATAATCGACCGCATTCTGCAACAATTTGCCATCACGCACCGTCCAAAGAATCAAAATATGACCTTCTTCCTGCAATTTTTTCAACACTTCAATAGCAAAAGGGATAGGCTGACCAATATGTGGATATTCGTGCTCCACAATAGTCCCATCAAAATCGACTGCTATAATCAACTGCTTTTTTGTTTTCATCTAAAAATAAAATTCATAACTTCAACGTATCGACAAAATTGGTGCGATTCAAAATAGAACGTCCTAACGTGATTTCGTCGGCATATTCGATTTCGTCGCCGATGGCAATGCCGCGCGAAATGATTGACATTTTGACACCTGTTTCGGACAGTTTCCGATAGATGTAAAAATTTGTGGTATCGCCTTCCATCGTCGAACTGAGCGCAAAAATCAGTTCGTTCACACCGCCCGATTTCACCCGTTCCACCAAACTCTCTATTTGCAAATCCTTGGGACCGATGCCGTCCATCGGCGAAATAATGCCGCCAAGCACGTGATACAGCCCGCGAAACTGCCCTGTATTTTCAATCGCCATCACTTCCTTGATGTTTTCTACCACGCAAATCAACGCCGCATCGCGCGAGAAATCGCTGCAAATTTGGCACACGTCGTCATCACTAATATTGTGGCACACGCGACAATAATTGACCTCGTTACGCAATTCAATCATGGCCTGTCCGAACGCTTCCACCTCCTCCGGCGAGCGATTCAACGAATGAAGCACCAGCCTCAGGGCGGTTTTGCGACCAATCCCCGGCAATTTGGCAAATTCATTGACAGCATTTTCCAACAACGCCGATGGATACTTCCGGATCAACGTTTACCTTTCTTGTTTTGTTCCTTTTGACGCTCTTTCAACAACGCTTGTTGCTGCCGTTGCGCCTCTTCCAATCGCGCCATGAAACCCGACTTTTTCTTTGCCGGCTTCGCTTTTTTCTTGTTTGCTTCCAATTTTGCCAACAATTTATTTTCGTCAATCAAAAAACGGAAACCTACCGTTTGTGCCACCGTAATCAGCGAAGAAACCGAATAATACCAGTTCAAACCGGCAGGATAGGAATTTAACACGAAAAACATCACTACCGGCATCAAATACATCATCACACTCATGCCTGGCATCTGTTCTTGTCCCGTAGCTTGCTGACCCATCGAAATTTTTGTGTTCAAAAGTTGCAAAACCGTCATCAGCAAACAAAAAACACTGATGTGGTCGCCAATCAGCGGAATGTTAGTGCCAAACGAGATGAGCGAATCGTAGGTCGACATATCGTCGGCAAACCAAAATCCTTGTTGACGCAACTCAATAGCCGTCGGAAAAAACACGAACAGCGCAAACAGGAACGGCATCTGAACCAGCATCGGCAAACAGCCCGCCATCGGACTTGCACCCACCTGTTTGTAAAGTGCCATCGTCTTTTGCTGGCGTGTCAAAGCGTTTTCTTGTCCCGGATATTTGTCCGTGATGGCTTGCACCTGTGGCTTGAGCACCCGCATTTTAGCCGACGACATCAACGATTTGAACGTCAACGGAAAGAGTACGATACGTATAACGAGCGTCAGCAGGAAAATCGCCAGCCCGATACTCGAGCACCAACTTGTGAGCCAGTCAAATACAGGAATAACTAAGTATTTGTTAATTGGACGAAACAGCGGTTTCCATCCCAGCGGCACCAGCTTTTCCAATTCAACCTGCTCATCGGGAGCAAATTTGGTGGCATCATAACTTTTCAGCAAACTGTATTTATTCGGCCCCAAAAAGTATGTAAACTGATTCACAGCCGTTTTATCAAAGGGCACAGCAATGGACGACGCGTATTCTTTTTCATATTTTCCGTCCGCAATCACGCGCGAATTTAAGCGTGCCGATTCAAATCCTCTTTTGGAAATAAGCACAGCCGAGAAAAATTGATTTTTATAGCCAATCCACTTCAAACGGTTGGTAACATCCTTTTGGTCGTCTTTACTTTCGGCCAATTCGTCAAATTCGTCCGTCAAAAATTTGTAGGTCAGGCGGGAGTAACGTTCTTCCCAAGTGCGACCTTTTTCCTGTTGGCGGATTTTTTGTACCCATTTGAAATACACATTTGGCGCAGTGGGCGACAACACGGTTTCCAAATTCGTTGCCTGAATATCGAAATCGACCAAATAATCGTCCGGATGCATCGTGTAGATGAAATCCAAAGTCTGGTCAGCCTCAGCATGCAGTCGCATTACCAACTTATTGGCGGTTGGCTGAAGCGCTTCGAAATAGAAGTCCTTCGTGCTCAGCAGGTGGTTATTAGCCGTAGTAAACGTCAATTCAAACGATGACTCGGCGGCATCGAACAAATAAAGCGAATCTTTTTCGTAATTAGTGAAATTTTTCAGTCGAGCCGACCGAATTTGACCGCCGTGTGCACTGATTTTCAATTCCAGCAAGTCATTTTCCAGCGTGAAAACGCCGTCAGAGCTTTCAGCCCCCCTTAATCCCCCCTCAGGGGGGCTTTCTCCCCCCTGAGGGGGGAGGGGGGGGCTTTCTCCCTCCTGAGGGAGGGGGCTTTCTCCCCCTGAGGGGGAGTTAGAGGGGGCTTGCACTTGCGCAAGCGAATCACGATAGCGACGCTGCGCCTCCAACTGCTCCGCATTCGGCTTGTTGAGGTAAGAAAACCCCACCAAAACAGCTATAATCAATATAAATCCGGTAATTGTATTTTTATCCATTTCTTTTTCTTTGAAAAAATCGATACAAAGGTACGCAATAGTTTTGAATTAACAAAAAAAGTTGTATCTTTGCACCCACATTTATAAAAATATAAAATATGCAACAAAAATTATTTTTTCTCTTTACATTCCTTGCACTATCTACAAGTGTGTCTTTTGCCCAAACGGAACCAAAAGACTATTTTTCCGTAGGTGTTGTGGGCGGCTATGTACACAATTCCCTGACCACCAGCACCGGGTACAGGGCTTTTACAGAGTATGGTGCAGGCGAAAGTTTTACACTGGGTATTGTTGGGCGATACACCTTTAACAATTGGTTGGCGGTGCAGGCCGAGCCGTCGCTCATCCAAAAAAACTTCTCTTGGGGGCGTACCGAAGGTAGCCTGACTCCGGAAATCCATGAAAATCGGACGAATAACTACCTGCAATTGCCTGTGATGGCTCACTTTTCGTTTGGCGGTCAACAATTGAAGGGCTTCCTTAATTTGGGAGGCTTTGCGGGCTATCAAGTCAGTGCGAATCGCGAAGGGGTAGCGGCGAATCTTTATTCTTACGACGAACCGTTTGAATTTGATTCCACGCGCGACAACCGTCTGGAATGCGGACTTTTGGCGGGGATTGGTCTCGAATATGATACGAAAGGGTTTACGTTTTTTGCCGAAGGACGTTACGAATACGGGATTTCCGATTTGCAGAAAAAATACATGATACAGCAAATCCCCCGTTACAACAACACCTACGTTATGCAGGCAGGAGTAATGTATAATTTTTAAAATATAAGTTATGAAACACATTATAAAATTAGTTTTTTCCGCTCTATTGTTGGCGGTTGCTGTTGGGTCTTGCCGCGATGATATTCCGGAGTTGAATCGACCTGCTGATTATGAGAGTCCATCTGCTGTTGCGATGTTCGAAGGTTTTTGGACGGGCATGAACAACAATTATGTATTTTGGGCGCATGATCCGACCGATTGGGATCAGATATATCGTGAGTATAAGCCCAAATTTGAGGCTTTGGATGACGCTGTGAGTGAGGAAAGGATGAATATGGATGCGGCAGTACAAGAGATTCGTACCTACTTTATAGAGATGACGACCAACTTGATTGACGGGCACTATGCACTTATGTTCGGTGATTTGTTGGGTGGCAGCGGTTTCAGTCCATCAGGTGCTCGACACGCAAAGGAGCCGGGCTATCATACCGGCGACAATATGATTGACTACATCTACAACGATCTCTCTACTCACTACTTGAAACCCGGAGCATTAAGAGGACAAGCTATCTTTCAAGATGATGTTTTTGGTGCCGTGACCGGAAAATTGGATGTGCCCGGAAAAAATATTCCTTATTTTTGGCTTTCCGGTTTTAGACTTACAGCACTACTTTTTCTCGCCGAACCTCTAACGGATTATAAGGATACGAATCCGGTGGATGTAGTGCGGAGTTTCTTCAATACGATATTGCAAGAGCCCAATGTTGATGGCATCGTTATTGATGTGCGCAGCAATGGTGGCGGAATGACTACCGATTTAGATATTTTGATGGGTTCGATTTTGGTTGGAAAGCCGTTTACTTACGGCTCTAACCGCACTAAAATGGGTGATGGTCGATTGGATTTCGGACCGGAAGTGCCTCTTGTTGTTCAGCCGTATGCCAATCTGCAAAAAGACGTGGATGAGAGCAAGAAGTTTCCGACCAATCCACATCCGACCACGAAACCGATTGTGGTGTTGGCTGATGTCAACTCCGTGAGTTGCGCCGAATTGACCACGATGGGTATCGCTTCGCTTCCCAACGGCTATTTTGTGGGCGAACGCACTTGGGGAGGACATGGCGCGTTGTACAATAATGAACGCGCTTCGGTATGGAAGAATGCCGGTGAATTTTCAACCCTCCATCTGAAATTGGTGTACACGCCTTTCCAGCAATTTACCTATCAGGACGGTCAAGTGTATGAAGGCACAGGCTTTCCTCCTAGGCCGGAATTGGAAGTGAAATACGATGGTGCCGCTTTGGCCACAGGCAAAGATAAGCAATTAGAAAAAGCCATTGAGGTGATCCTGTCGGCACAATAAAAAGAATAAAAGAATATAAACAATATAATATTAAAGTTATGAAAACAAAATTATTTTTATTCGCAAGCATCGTGCTTGCCGCGTTTGCTTTTGGTGCGTGTTCCGACGATAATGATTCAACGGACATCTATTACATTACAGTGGGAAACGCCGATGTGAATTTTACTTCCAATCTGTTTTTGCATGCTAAGATATGGAGTTATGTCGAATCCACTTCTAACGCTCAACATTACAAACAATGTACGGAAAGTCAGGCTAAAACTTGGTTTAATCAAGTAGTTACTGAGATTAAAAAGCCGGCTTTTATAGATGGTATCCCCGTATTGCCAACAACTTTCACGCTGGAAGTCAGACGGGCTACAAGTGAGGCCGAATCGGAAGGCAAATTGGTGACTTCGCAATCAATTACGTTAGGGGACTAATTGAAACCTCATTTTCACCTGATTTTCCAACAAAACAACCTCAGTAGCAAATAGACATTAGCAAAAAGCAAGCGCCGGATTCTAATCAAATCCGGCGCTTACTATTACAACCCCGCTCACCCCTTTCATAAATCATCTGCTTCGCAGGAAAAATGCGTAGGTCGAAGCCCGCAGAATATCAACCTCACAGGTTTTTCACGCACCTCACTGACAGCCTATAATCGTCATACAGTGTTGCGGGTACGAAAAAAATATAATACCTCGCAAGGTTTGTGTAGTCGCCTACCCACCAGATAGCAGCGGTGTCCCACTCGGCAAAGCTTGCATGCGACGGGCCCCACAAGCGGCCCGCAGTGGCGTCTAGCCCGCTCCAATCATTTTGCAACGAAGGCAAATCTCTCCCACCCCCTGTTCCATCGACGAGTGAACTATAAGCATTAGCAAGTGCAGTCCATTGATCATCGTTTGGCACCGACCATTCTGCGCCAAGCGTAGCGCAGGCGTCGGCAGCTTCCGCCCATGGATAATAATAACCACGCTCGCCCGCAGCTTGACCCGGGTACGTGGTCACTACATTTGGCGTGGATTCGGCAAGATTTGTCGTTGTCCAGCAAAGTTTATCTAAGTCTGTATTATTATAGTTCGCGGTCGTATAACCTTTAATCGGATAGCCACATGGGAAAGGTGCCCACACCACTGCATCTGTGTTAAAATCCTTCACCGTCGGAATAGAGAACACAATCTCTTCGCCGTCCAAGCCCAACGTCAGCAAGAAAGTATATTGCCGGCCCGCTTCAAACACTATGCCTTGCGCTTTGTTTGCTGGGTCGTGCAGACGGAAAACTACCTGACGCCTGTTCACCGTGTCGTTGGTGAGATAATCCACTTCGGCAATGGTCGCGTACAAATAGGACGCATCCGGCAGCGAGCCGTCTATTTCGGCTACCGTGCCATATTCCGGCGTGCTGCCGGTGAAGGCTCCCAACACGGTTTCTTGCGGCAACACCATCAAGCCGTTACTCGCATTGGTTATCGCGGTGTAATCGCTACTCGCAGTGCCGGTGCCGTAAGGCACAAGCACATTTGTGCTCCCAAGATCCACTTTGTATGTAACCGAATCGTGTTGTGCTTTCCAGGAAACGTTGTACTCACCCGCAGTATGAGTAAAACTATCCGCTCCGTTCGGTACCGAATCCAGCAGGTTGAGCGTTCCCTTCGATTTCAACTTACTCAACGCCAGTTCTTTAATCACATACGTCTTGTTTTTGTTTTGATTTTGAGCCTTGAACACAATCCGCGACAGGGCATGCTTGAAATTCAATTGCACGGTTGGACTGCTTGCAAAAGTCAAATCGACACTTTTTGTAACCATGAAATCCTCTTGCTGGTCAATCGGACGACTGCCGCCGACCCATCCGGGCACGGTGTATTCAATCTCGGGACCAGCGACAGGAGGCGGCGTGGCTGTGGAAGCCTGTTTCAAACCTGCCGCCACATTCACACTTGACGCGGGCGAGTAAGCGAAGAAATCGACCGAGTCTTTTGCCGGCCAGCTGGCTTTTGGGAAATAGTCCCAAGTAAGACCCCCGCCCGCTTCGCCGCGTGTTACGGTCACGCCATTCAGCACATAACCGTTGTAAGGATTTGCTGCACTGACCGCAGCGTCAGGATGGCTCCACGCCGAGGTGGTGAACGAAGTCATCGAACCTCCGGTGGTTACACTCGCGCGGAGCTGCTTGTCCGCGAACGTCTTGAAGGAAATCTCTCTCTCACTACTCTGCAACGGATTGGATTGATACAAATCGGTTGCACAACTGCTGCTCAAAGCCACCAGGCCGAGCAGGCCAAAACAAATGTTTTTTGTTTTCATGCTTTTTTTATACTCTAATTTTTAATTCATTATTAATTGTTTATTATTAATTGTTAGCATGAGGTGTCTCCACTCCGCAAAACGGGCTAACGCCCGCTTTGCTTCGGTACCAAGACGACCCTCGCGTGGGGGTCGGGGGAAAGGCAGCGGCAAAGCCGCCGTCATTGCGAGCATAGCGAAGCAAACTAGCTGCTTTTGCTGGGTTGCTTCGGGCTTCGCCCTCGCAATGACGGAACAAACTGCCCTCGCAAGGACGGGACAGGCCGCGCCGAAACAGAACATGACGGAACGAGCCGCAACAAGAGATGATTGTCCTGTTGCGGCTCGTTGGTATGTGTGTGAAAACGGGATTTAACGCGGGGGTTCGCGTGGAGGCATGGACGCTCCTGCGCAGGTGTGCCTGTGCAAGGGATTTTACCTCCTCCCCACTTCCCCCCTCCACTTCCCCCCCCTCCCAATGCTCTCTATCCCCTTCGTGCCCCCTTTCCATCCTCCCCTTTTCCACCTATGTCCTTAACTTCTCACTTCTTAACTCCCTTCACTCTATTCCTTCTTATCTTCCTTCTCCTTCTT
>BNTP01000005.1 GCA_025996695.1 Bacteroidia bacterium
TTTTTACATTCTTCTTTGAGTGCTGCTGATAACTGTTGGCACTTTTTCTTGTGGAAATCCTTGCTCTTGGCTAGGTCTTTGTTTTTCTGCTTCGCTGCTCGCAAATCTTGACGAGTGGATTGCAACTTTTGACTGATTGATTGCAAATCTCTCTCTAATTTTTCTTCGCGTTCACTATGATTTAATTTTTATTTAGAGCTCAAAGGTAGGGCTTTTTGATGATTCTTGCTAATTCGTTTTGAACACCCTAACCGCAGGGACGATGCCCCATGCAAATAATGAATAATGAACAGCGAAAGAAAAATAAGTACAAACAAAAAAAATTAAAAAAAGTGAGAAAAAAACAATTGTTTTTTAGTCTGCTCGGCATGGTCGCTTTGAGCAGCAGTTGCGCAACCGATTTGTATCAATCCAACCCGTTGCAGAGTAGCGAGAGGGAGATTTCTTTCAAGACGTTCGCGGACAAACAGCTGCGAGCAAGTGTGACCACCGCAGGAGCGATGACTTCGTTCACCACCTCGGCGTGGAGCCATCCTGACGCTGCGGTCAGTGCGGCAGATCCTTACAACGGTTATGTGCTGAACGGCGTGACTGTAACACGCAGCGAAGGAGGTGCGAGTTGGGACTATTTCCCCAAAGCCAACCGGCCGGCAAGAGACTCCGTGGATTTCTTCGCTTACTCGCCCGCGTCAAGTGTGAATGTGACAGCCGGTCTGAAACAGGCGCCTTCAGTCACGACCCTCCTGCCACCGGTCCCGAGATTAAATACACCGTGTCGGGATGGAACGGAGTTGATCAACAAAAGGACTTCATGGTGCCTAAAAGCGTAGATTTGACTTTTAAGCCAAGCAATCCGAACGTGCAATTGAATTTCAAGCACGCCCTGTCGCGGATTGTGTTCAAGGCATAAAATCAGAACAAAAACAAGACGTATGTGATTAAAGAACTGGCTTTGAGTAAGTTGAAATCTAAGGGAACGCTCAACATGCTCGATTCGGTACCGAATGGCGCGGATAGTTTTGCTCATGCTCCGGGCGCATACGACGTTGCCTGGAAAGCACAACACGATTCGGTTACATACAAAGTTGATCTTGGGAGCACGAATGTGCTTGTGCCTTACGGCACCGGCACCTCCAGCACCGATTACACCGCAATTACCAATGCGAGTAATGGTTTGATGGTGCTGCCTCAAGAAACTGTGTTGGGAGCCTTCACCGGCGCTACTCCGGAATATGGCACAGTAGCCGAAATAGCCGCTACTCCGGCGGATGCGTCCTATTTGTACGCCACCGTTGCCGAAGTGGATTATCTCACCAACGACACGGTGAACAGGCGTCAGGTAGTTTTCCGCCTGCACGACCCTGCGAACAAAGCGCAAGGCATCGTGTTTGAAGCGGGCAGGCAATATACGTTTTTGCTGACGTTGGGCTTGGACGGCGAAGAGATTGCGTTCGCTATTCCGACGGGGACTGATTTTAACACGGATGCAGTGGTGTGGGCGCCTCTCCAATGCGGCTTGCCGATTAAAGATTATACTGCCGCGAATTAGAGTAATCCGGGTTTAGAAAATCTTTGCTGGACAACGCAAAATATTTCCGAAGGCGTGGCAGCTGCTACGAGCTACGACCCCGGAGGTGCCAATTTAACCGGTCGCGGGTGGTATTACAAGTGGTCGCAAGCCGAACTGGCATGCCAAGAACTTGGGCCAGGCTGGTGGTCGTCCGCTGGCGAAAATTACGCCTACAGGGCACCCGCGACCCCGCTACTCGGCTTTGGTACCGGTGGGGCGTATGGGAATCCAAACGTCTGATATTCTGTGAGGTGCGTCCGCATATTTTAGTGTTGCGGTCTTGAACTGTAATTCGTGTGATTTTGTGATGGGCTATGATTTTTTTAGGGAATCATAGCCCATCATAAAATCATATTTCATTGCGGATAGGCGTTATTTTTTCGGTTCCAACGTAATTAGCGGAATCATCATCTCTTCCATCGAGATGCCGCCGTGCTGAAACGTGTCTTGATAGTAGGACACATAATAATTGTAATTGTTGGGGTAGGCACAAAAGTCGGCATTCAGCGCAAAAATATAGCGCGTGCTGACATTGGGTGACGGTAGTCCGAATTTTGTCGGATTGGTCATCTCAAACACTTCTTTCGGATTGTAAGTCATTGTTTTACCTAATTTGTAGCGTAAATTAGAGTTGAGCGTTTTGTCGCCGGCTACTTTGATGGCGTTGTTGACACGAATTGTACCGTGGTCGGTGGTCAACACGATTTTTCCGCCTTTTTCGGCAATTTTCCGAAAAAATTCGAGCGCCGTTGAGTGTTCAAACCACGAGCGGGTCAGCGAGCGGTAAGCCGCCTCGTTAGAGGCCAGTTCGCGCACCATTTTTGACTCGGTACGTGCGTGCGACAGCATATCCACAAAGTTAAAAACAATCACATTGAGCTGGGTATTGTCAAATTGATTGAAATTCTGTAACAATTTTTCGCCATAAGCCGACTCGTTGATTTTATGGTAAGAAAACGAGTATTTTTTGCGAAAACGTTCGATTTGGGTCTGAATCAGCGGCGCTTCATTCAGGTTTTTGCCCTCTTCGGAATCCTCATCAACCCAAAATTCGGGAAACATTTTCTCTATTTGAATGGGCATCAAACCTGAAAAAATGGCGTTGCGTGCATACTGCGTCGCTGTCGGCAAAATGGAATAATACAAATCTTCTTGAAACGTGAACGCATCCGAAAGCAGGTCTTTGACCGCCTGCCATTGATCCCAACGAAAATTGTCGATCAAGATAAAAAATACTTTTTCGCCCTGGTCAAGCAACGGGAATAATTTATTTTTGAAAAGCTCCGGACTCATCAACGGACGGTCGGATTTTTCGGGCAAAGTCATCCAATCTTCATAATTTTTCTTGATGAATTTGCCAAACGCTTGATTGGCTTCCGTTTTTTGGGTATTGAGCAAATCCGTCATTCCGGTTTGCGACGACGCTAATTCTAATTCCCAATGTACCAGCTTTTTATAAAGTTCCTTCCAGTCTTCGGTTGTGAGTGAATCACCAATCTGCATCCCAATTTTCATAAATTCTTGTCGGTAGCCGGATGTAGTCGTTTCCGTCACAATTTGATTTTTATGCAGATTTTTTTTGAGCGACAGCAAAATTTGATTGGGATTGACCGGTTTAATCAAATAGTCGGCAATCTTGCTGCCAATCGCCTGATTCATAATGCCTTCGTCCTCGCTTTTGGTAATCATCACAACGGGCACGGTCGGATACGCCTCCTTGATCATCGCCAATGTTTCCAAACCGCTCAATCCGGGCATGTTCTCATCCAACAAAATCAGGTCAAAAACGCCCTCACGCACCGCGTCCATCGCGTCCTGCCCACTACAAACAGTCACTACCTCATACCCTTTATCTTCCAAAAAAAGGACATGCGGTTTCAACAAATCAATCTCATCATCAGCCCACAAGAGGCGGTCTTTCTTCATAAAAAAAAATTATTAGTAGAGTATGGTGCATTTCAAATTGTCGTTTTTGTTTTAAAAATCACTTTCTACCAAAATCGGCAGGAATTTCGCCCCAATTCTCGGTTTCCCATTTGTAAATCTCGGTAGTATACAAGTTGTTTTTAAGCCAATTTTCAGCTCGCACCACCAAATCCGTCACCACCGGATTAGCGATCGACGGTTTCAGCGTGGTTTTGGCTTTTTTATTCCGCACCCAAGCCATCGCCGTCAGGCTGTCGGTATAAATAGGCAACGGCGAATTTTGCTGTTTGAGCATTGCCAAACCGTGCACTAAGGCCAAAAATTCACCTATATTATTAGTCGAATTTTTGAATGGTCCCTTATGAAAAAGTTCTGCACCCGTTTCCGTTTCCACACCGCGATATTCCATGATACCCGGATTGCCCGAACAGGCGGCGTCGACGGACAAACTTGGATAAATGATTGCAGCAGAAGCTTTTGCGCCGGTGCTTGAGGGAGCAGACTCCCCCTTCTCGTTTTTATTGATTTTATTTTTGCCGATATAATCCCAAGGCCCCGCCTTGTAGGCTTCCGTGGCTTCTTCACGGGTTGGAAATGACTTGAACATAGGGCCGTTAAATCCATCTACCTGCCGTTTACAGCTTATCCAATCGCTATAAATGCCCGGTTCCACGCCTTTCCAAACGACATACCATTTACTTCCGGCCATATTCCCTTTTGTAAACTTTTACCAAAAAAAGGAAAGTCGACAGCAGTAAAGGACCAAAGATGACACCCCAAAAGCCAAAAATCTGCATGCCGAGAATAACCCCAAAAATGGTCACCAAAGCATGTACGTGGGCTTTTTTCTTGAGAAAAGTCATTTGCACCAGTCGGTCGATATTCGTAATGACCAGCACGCCGTAAACAATGAGAGCAATACCTGCCCAAAAATGGTCGCCCAGCATCAAATTGATGGCTAATGGTGCCCAGACAATGGCGGTGCCGGCGATTGGAATCAGTCCGACAAAACCGGAAATGATGCCCCAAATAATCGGATCGCCCGCTTGAAACAGCCAATAGCCAATTCCTGCGGAAACCATTTGCCCTACCATAATCAAAGGCACACCAACCGCATTTGCCAAAATCATGTTCTTACCTTCCGCTTTCAGTTGCTGGTTAGTGGCACTGTCAAACGGAAGATATGTGTTAAGCCCACGCTCCATCGCATCGGAATCCTGCAGCATGAAATAAAGCACAAAAATCATCATGATGAGGTTGGTCAAAGTACTTCCGGTAGTAGAAATAATGCTCGGAACAATTTTTCCGATGAGTCCAAGTCCTTTTTGCACCACGTCCTGCGAGAAAATATTGTAGTTCCATTCGTCTAAAACCCAATCACCCAAATGGTGCAACTCCAATTTGATGGATTGCGCCTCAAAATTTGACACAGTGGAATAGACCAAAACCGACAATCCTCCCAAAACAAGCACGAAAGACAACACCGTTGCAGCCAATAAAAAACTCGTCGTAAGCGTGTTAGACCAACCTTTCCGAATCAAATAATAGCGCGGTTTCCGCAACAGCGCATACATAGTGACCGCCCCAAGAATCGAACTAACAAAATAAGCTAATTCGCCAATAATCAGGCAAGCCATCAAAATAAGCCCCGACAGGAAAAAAATCCGCCGCAACTGTTTCTCAAATTGTGCATCCATAATTGTCATGGCGGGCTTGACCCGCAATCCCTTCATTACATAATTTTCCGCTCCCGAAGTTTCAACTGCCAATCCCAAGCCGATTTCAGCGTATCTTCGATGGTTTCAACCGCTGTCCAGCCAAGCACCTCATTTGCATAGCGCGGATTGGCCCAAATTTGTTCAATATCGCCTTCACGACGCGCTACAATTTTATAAGGCACTTTCACACCGGTCGATTTTTCAAATGCGTTAATCAATTCCAACACCGATACGCCACGGCCTGTTCCCAAATTGAAATACTCCAAATTGGCTTTTGATTTGTTGTTCAACATACGTTCCACAGCCACTACGTGGGCTTTTGCCAAGTCGACGACATTGATGAAATCGCGGATACAAGACCCGTCCGGTGTGCTGTAATCGTTTCCAAACACCGACAATTCTTTGCGAATACCCATCGCTGTTTGTGTAAGGAAAGGAACCAAATTTTGTGGCACACCATTAGGCAATTCACCGATTTCGGCCGTCGGATGCGCTCCAATCGGGTTGAAATAACGCAAAATAATGCTCTTGAAAGGCACGCTCGCATGAATAGTGTCACGAATAATTTCTTCGTCAATAATCAGGCAAGCCATCAAAATAAGCCCCGACAGGAAAAAAATCCGCCGCAACTGTTTCTCAAATTGTGCATCCATAATTGTCATGGCGGGCTTGACCCGCCATCCCTTCATTACATAATTTTCCGCTCCCGAAGTTTCAACTGCCAATCCCAAGCCGATTTCAGCGTATCTTCGATGGTTTCAACCGCTGTCCAGCCAAGCACCTCATTTGCATAGCGCGGATTGGCCCAAATTTGTTCAATATCGCCTTCACGACGCGCTACAATTTTATAAGGCACTTTCACACCGGTCGATTTTTCAAATGCGTTAATCAATTCCAACACCGATACGCCACGGCCTGTTCCCAAATTGAAATACTCCAAATTGGCTTTTGATTTGTTGTTCAACATACGTTCCACAGCCACTACGTGGGCTTTTGCCAAGTCGACGACATTGATGAAATCGCGGATACAAGACCCGTCCGGTGTGCTGTAATCGTTTCCAAACACCGACAATTCTTTGCGAATACCCATCGCTGTTTGTGTAAGGAAAGGAACCAAATTTTGTGGCACACCATTAGGCAATTCACCGATTTCGGCCGTCGGATGCGCTCCAATCGGGTTGAAATAACGCAAAATAATGCTCTTGAAAGGCACGCTCGCATGAATAGTGTCACGAATAATTTCTTCGTCAATTTGCTTGGTATTGCCATAAGGCGAAGTCGCGGGCAAGATAGGAGCCGTTTCCGTTACCGGCAAATTTTTTGCATCGGGCTGTCCATAAACCGTGCAAGATGAAGAGAATACAAAACCTTCAACTTTATGTATGGGCATTAACTCAAGAATGTTCACTAAGGGCACAATATTATTACGATAGTAGAGTAGCGGTTTCTCAACCGATTCGCCCACAGCCTTGCTGGCAGCAAAATGAATGATACCCCGAATGCCCGAATGTTTTTTGAACACAGCATCCAAGGCCGCTTTGTCGTTACAATCCACTTGCTCAAACGCCGGACGAATACCACTAATTTTCTCAATATTGTCAATCACTTCGGCTCGGGAATTAGATAAGTTATCCACGATAACCACTTCATACCCAACCGCTTGCAACTCCACAGTGGTGTGCGAACCGATGTATCCCGCACCGCCGGTCACTAAAATTTTACCTTTCATTATACATTGTATATTTTATATGTTAACGTTCACCTTAATTGTAACGGCACAAAGGTAGTTATTTTTTTTGTGAATCGCAAAAAAAATTTAGGGTTACTTATATGGGCTGTGTTTCTATGTGCATTTATTTTTTTGTACTTTTCATCAAAAATTCCATACTCTCTTTAAACATCACCGAATCAGTGAGCTTTAGAATTAACAGGTAGAGCAGTCCGGAAATGACTATTTTGGCTGTGAAGAGCCAATACAAATTGGCAATGTTGCGAGTTAAGAACCAAGCCACGGCAAAACAGCATAAGGTTACGCTTAAATATGGCACAATATCTTTCAACACAGCCAAAAATCGTAGCCCAACCAACTTGTGGACAAAGTATTGCCAAATCAATACACCCACAAAATTCACTGTAAGATAAGCAATCACCATCGGAAAAATGCCAAACGGATACATGCCAAAAACGACTAAGAGTTGCAAAACACCTGTCACGATGGAGCCATACATATAAACATTGGATTTGCCATGAGTGAAAATCAGATTGGTATACAACGCTGACAAAAAACTAAAGGCCCCCCAGATGCAAAACAACTGAAGGTAAGGCACACTGGACAACCATTTTTCGCCTACCGTAATCACAATAAATTCCTTCCCTACAAATGCCAAACCCAAGATCAAAGGAAAAGAAAGAAGTGCATTGAAACGAATTAATTTTCGTAACACGCTCACTTGGCGTTCTTTAACCTCATTCACGTGCACTAAAATCGGCTGAGCAACCGAATTAGTCATGCCTGCGATAAACTGATTTCCCATAGATGCCCATTTTTGACCCTGAGTATAGATGCCGACCTGTTCTACACTATAAAATTTGCCAAAAATGACCGAAAATACATTGTTATTGATGTTTATGAAAATACTTGTGAAAAATATTTTGATGGTGAACGGAAGCATGTCCATTAAGGATGAAAAATCGATTTTCAAACTGGGCTTCCATGGAGTAATAACAAACATTAATGTACTGACCACTATATCCCACAGAACCGTTTGGACAGCGATTGCCCAATAAGCATAGCCGTTTGATGCCAAAATCAAAGCCACGGAAGAGGATATGATTAGCGACACCAACGAAATAATCGCATGCTGTTTTACCATTAGTTTTTTGAACAGAATTGTGCGAGACACCGCTCCCATAGCTCCAAAGAACAATGAGAGAAAGAAAAATCGTGATAAGTTTGTCAATGCCGGCTGGTTGTAAAATCGAGCAATTAGAGGCGCGCAAAAGAACAAAATTGCGTACAATGCCGCAGCCACAAATATGAAAAACCAAAAAACGGCATTATAATCCTTATGTGTTGCATCCTTTTTATTTATCAATGCAGTTGAAAATCCACAATTGACAATGGAGGACGCAACCCCTGTAAAAATTGCCAACATACCGATCATCCCATAGTCTGTGTCATTCAAAATTCGCGCCAAGTAAATGCCATACGCTAACTGCAGCAACTGCTGAGTGCCGTTGTTGATGCCTCCCCAAAGAAGTCCTTGACTTGTTTTTTGCTTGAGATTTGTTTCTGCCATTAAAGGTACAAAGTAAACTTCGACAAAGGTACAATCTTTTTTGTTGTAAACCAAAAAAACCAAAAAAAATCGTAACTAAATAATTCATAATTCATAACTATTTTGTATCTTTGTGCCCGAAATATTTCGTTATACGCTTAAAAAATAATTATGAGTAATTCTGCACTATTTTTAGTGGTTTTAATAACTGCTATTTTTATGGTGGTGGCGGCTTTGCTAATTGCTTGGCTGTTAGCACCTAAGTCGAATAATCCTCTCAAAGGGGAGCCTTACGAATGTGGTATTCCCACGCGCGGCACTTCGTGGCTGCCTTTCAATGTGGGGTATTATCTGTTTGCGATTTTATACCTCGTTTTTGACGTGGAAACAGTGCTGTTGTTTCCCTGGGCAAGTTCGATGAGGCAGTTGGGCACGCAGGGATTGGTTTGCGTGCTGTTCTTTTTCGTGATTTTGTCGCTCGGTTTGGTTTATGCTTGGAAGAAAGGAGCTTTGGAATGGAAGTGAAAGATATATTTGTTAAAAACATGAAATACGAGGATTTCAAGGAAAATGAATACCTCGAGTCTTATGTTAAGGAACTGCGCGAAAATGGCGTGAACATCGCTGTGGCGAAGTTGGACGACCTCATTAATTGGGGACGCTCCAATTCGGTCTGGCCCCTGACGTTCGCCACAAGTTGCTGTGGCATCGAATTTATGTCGCTCGGCGCGGCGCGCTACGATTTTGCCCGCTTCGGCTGGGAAGTTACGCGCAACAGTCCGCGCCAAGCCGATGTGGTGTTTTGCTGCGGCACAATCGTCCACAAAATGGCACCCGTCTTGAAACGCCTCTACGACCAAATGGCTGAGCCAAAGTACGTTATGGCATTCGGCAGTTGCGCCATCGGCGGCGGTCCGTTCAAAAAATCGTACCACACCGTGATGGGCGTCGATAAAATCATCCCTGTGGATGTCTATATCCCCGGTTGCCCGCCGCGCCCCGATGCGATGATTTACGGGATGATGCAGTTGGCGCGCAAAATCAAGATGCAGGAATTTTTCAGTTTACCTAAACAACCGATGGTTGACGACCGTCATTGCGGGCTTGACCCGCAAACCCCTGAAAAGGAACCGGGTGTTGTGACGGAGGGGATTGCGGGTCAAGCCCGCAATGACGATAGCAAGAAAGGAGGCGATGATGCAAGTAATTAACGACCTGTTAGCCCGATTGCCGTTTGCCACGATTGAGCAACACGACAAGGAATATACGGTGATTGTGCCGAAGGAGAAGTTACGCGAGACAGCTATTCTTTTGAGGGGATTGCGGGTCAAGCCCGCAATGACGGGTATTGAGCCGCTTGCGCCCGCAGTGACGGACACTGAGGCTCGTGTGCCCGCAACGGATACTGAGGCATTTGCGACTGCAACAAGTGGTTTTGAATTTGACTACCTCACCGACATCGTGGGGATGGACTATGGCGAAGAATTGGGCGTGATTTATTTTCTCTCACCCTCTCGCTACCCGTCCTATGGGCTGATTTTGAAGACGTCAACTGCCGACCGCGAAAAGCCGGAGATTGATTCGATTTTCGACTTGTGGTGCGCTGCCGCGCTGTATGAACGCGAAGTGTATGACTTTTTCGGCATCGTCTTCACAGGCAATCCCGATATGCGCCGCCTGTTTCTCCGTCAGGATTGGAACGGCTACCCGCTGCGCAAAGATTATGATGCCAATCCGGCACTCAACCCCGTGCCAACGAACAACGAGGCGTTAGCCGATATGGAAAACTTGCCGACAACAAGTATCGACATCAACGGCGAACGCCTGAAAGAGCACACCAAACTCTTTGAAACAGAGGATTATGTGGTGAATTTCGGACCGCAACACCCTGCCACTCACGGCGTTCTACACCTGCGCGTGTCGCTGGACGGCGAAACAATCAAAAAGGTTGACCCCAATTTTGGCTACATCCACCGCGGCATCGAAAAGATGTCGGAAGCCTACACCTATCCGCAGATTTTGCACCTGACCGACCGTCTCGACTATCTGTCGGGCACCATCAACTGCCACGCGACCTGTTTGTGTGTCGAAAAAGGCTTGGAATTGGAAGTTCCCGAACGCGCCCATTATATAAGGACGATTATTGACGAATTGACGCGCATTGCGTCCCACCTCTTGGGCTGGGGCTGTATGGCGATGGATATGGGGTCGATAACGGCATTCGTTTACGGGATGCGCGACCGCGAAAAAATTATGGATATTTTTGAGGAAACCTGCGGCGGTCGTCTGATGGCGAATTACAGCGTGATTGGCGGCGTGATGCAGGATATTCACCCGAATTTCCAAAAGCGCGTGAAGGATTTTATCCCCTATATGCGCAAGATGCTGAAAGAGTATCACCTGCTGTTTACGGGCAACCCGATTGCCCGCGGACGTATGGACGGAATCGGCTACCTGAGCAAGGAACACGCGATTTCGCTGGGCGCAACCGGTCCCACAGGGCGCGCATCGGGCTGGAGCAATGATGTGCGGAAGATTGAGCCGTATGCCGCCTACCGCCACGCCGATTTCAAAGAAATGTTGCGCACCGATGGGCTGACATTCGACCGCTACATTATCCGTTTGGACGAAGTGGAAGAGTCGCTAAAAATTCTCGAACAGTTGATAGACAACATACCGGGCGGCGCATACGCCGCTAAGACAAAGGCAATTATCAAATTGCCCGAAGGCGAATTTCGTCAGCGCGTGGAAGCTGCCCGCGGCGAATTTGACGTGTATATCAACAGTCGGGGCGATAAATATCCCTACCGCGTGAAGTTCCGCTCCCCTTGTATGACGCTGGTGAACACCCTCGCGCATATTGCGCCGGGCACGAAGGTGGCGGATTTGATTATGTTGGGAGGCTCATTGGATTATGTTGTACCGTGTATAGATAGATAAAAAGATATGTTTCATTTTAGTGTAGTTACAAATTGGATAGACGAGTTCCTGCGGGCGTATTTGCCGGACGTGTGGGTGCTTTTGATTGAATATGTGCTGATTGGTGCCGTCATTTTGGGCGTGTATGCTGTGTTGGCACTCGTGCTGATTTATTTGGAGCGCAAAATTTGCGCCTTTTTCCAATGTCGGCTTGGTCCTACGCGCGTGGGACCTTGGGGGCTGCTGCAATCGGTGGCGGATATGGTCAAAATCTTGTTGAAAGAGTTGATTAAGATTAACCGCGTTGACCCGCTTTTGTTCCGTTTGGCGGCGTTTTTGGTGATTATTGCGTCGATTTGCACGTTTGGTGCGTTGCCTTTCGATGAGGGGCTGCTGGTTGTGGACTTCAATATTGGGGTTTTCTACCTCTTGTCGGTGTCGTCGCTGGGTGTGGTTGGGATTTTGATGGCGGGTTGGGCTTCCAACAACAAATATACGAGGATTGGCGCGATGCGTTCGGGCGCGCAGTTGATTTCCTACGAACTGTCGTGCGGGCTGGCGATGATGACCATTGTGATGCTGTCGGGCAGTTTGCAGTTGTCCGAGATAGTGTCGCAGCAGTCCGAGACGTGGAATATCTGGCGCGGCGGCATTCCGGCGTGTATCGCGTTTGTGATATACCTCATCGCGGGTCACGCGGAAACCAATCGCGGACCGTTTGACCTTCCCGAAGCCGAGTCGGAATTGACGGCGGGCTATCACACCGAGTATTCGGGCATTCAGTTCGGATTTTTCTATCTGGCGGAATATTTGAATATGTTTATCATCGCGGCGATTGCAACAACCTTATTCTTAGGCGGTTGGCAGCCGTTGCATATCCCCGGTTGGGATGCGTTCAACACGACGATGGATTTCATTCCACCCGTGCTGTGGTTCTTCGCAAAGGCGTTTGCCTGCGTATTGCTGTCGCTGTGGGTGCGCTGGACGATGCCGCGCTTGCGTATCGACCAACTGTTGAAATTGGAGTGGCAAATTTTGATGCCGTTGGCGTTGATTGATATTTTATTAATGGCATTGTGGGTTATCTATTTTTAAATTAAAAATTACGAATTAAAAATTACGCATTTGTTATGAGTTATATAAAGAGCATAATTGTTGGGATTTGGCGGTTGATGCAGGGGATGTATATCACGATGCTGAATTTTATCCGCCCGAAAGTGACGGAATGTTATCCCGAAAATCGCGGGAAAACGGAGCCGCTGGGCGCAATGCGTGGCGAATTGGTGATGTTTCACAACGAAAACAATCAGCACCAATGCTCGGCGTGCGGCATCTGTCAAATGAATTGCCCGAACGACACAATTCAAATCATCACCAAAATGGTGCCCACGGGCGAAGAGGGCAAAGAGAAAAAAGCCCTCGACAAATATATGTATGATTTGGGAAGTTGCACATTCTGCTCAATCTGCACCATCTCGTGCCCACAAAATGCGATTGAGTGGTCAAAGAATTTTGAACACGCGACGTTCACCTCGCCCAAGTTGGTGAATCAGTTGAATCGCGCCGGCTCAACTTTAATGGAAAAAGAAAAAGTATAAAGAATGAAAACAAGAGATGAAATATTGAAAATAAAGGCTACCGTGCTGTATATCTTGTCGCAATTTCCGGCGGGCATTGATTTGATTAAACTGTTCAAAATCATGTACTTTGCTCAGCAGGAACATTTGGTTAAGTATGCACGTGGTGTGGTGGATGATTCTTTTTATGCGTTGCGGCATGGTCCCGTTCCGTCGTTTACCTATAAGGCAATACAAATAGGTCAGGGGAAAATCGAAAAGACTTCATCTGATATGGATGTGATAATTGCGGCGATAGTGATTAATAATGACAAATTGAGTGCAAACGCAGTCGCAGATATGGAATATCTTTCTATATCGGATGTGAAATGCCTTGATAGTGCCGTTAGCAGATGCAAAGATGTGGATTCATACGCACTCTCCGATTTGTCGCATGATAAAGCGTGGAAAAAAGCGATTAAGCGGGCACAGGATGACCCCGAAAAAAACAGGATGACGCTGATTGATATTGCCAAGGCAGGCAAAGCAAATCGAGATGTTATTGCTACTATTCGGGAGCATGAAATAATAATGAGAGCGTTTGGTTAGTATCATGCAAAAAGAAGCGTTAACGTTAATAAATATGGGGAATATGGAAAAGATGGCAAATGAATTTCAAAAGTATTGTGATGAAAATCCCAATAGAGTAAATGTCATTGATATGACAGATGAATTAGTGCGCTTTAATGCATTTGTGGAAAAAATACAGCGTGCTAACGCTCTGAAGCGGCAGAGGTCATGGGAGTCCGCTTCAAAAGTGTACGTTGGATAAAACGAGGGGATTGCGGGTCATGCTCGCAATGACAAAAAAATATAAAGATATGAATCCAATAGTAAATGTGATAATCTTTGCAATCTTGGCAGCAGCGAGTGTAGTGCTGTCGGTATTGGCGGTCACTTGCAAGAGTTTGTTGCGGGCGGCTACCTATTTGTTGCTGGTGCTGATTTGCACGGCGGGTTTTTACTTGTTGCTCAACTACCATTTTTTGGCGGCGGTGCAGATTTCGGTCTATGCGGGGGGCGTGGTGATACTGTTTATCTTCGCTATCTTCCTGACGACCAACAAAGACGAGGTGCTAACCAAGCATACAACACGCAAATACATTCGAGGGGCTGTGGCGAGTATTGGCGGCATGGCACTCGTTGGCTATGCGCTGTGGAAAAATATGTTGTACGCACCTCAGGACAATCAAACAATGGTCGGCGATCGGGAAATGCCGATGCAGTCGATTGGCGACGCGCTGATGGGCACGGAGAAATACCAATATCTGTTGCCTTTCGAGGCATTGAGTTTGTTGCTTTTGGCAGCTATCATCGGCGGCATTGTCATTGCTCGGAAAGATAAGCAATGAAAAATAGCAAAGCGTATAACAAAGACAAGCAAACCACCCTTCGGGTAAAAGAACCGATGGCATTGATGGCGTTTTTGGGCTTTCACTTCAACGGGAAAAGTCACACGGCTCTCAAATCAATGTTGTCGAAAAAGCAGGTATGCGTCAATGGAATCCCCATTTCGCAATTCAATCACCCGCTTTTGCCTAACGACAGCGTCACTGTCAACACGACCGGCAAGGGTCAGTATGAGTTGAAGCATCCTAAAGTGAGTGTCGTGTTTGAAGACGACGATGTGATTGTGATAGAAAAAGCAGAAGGATTATTGGCGGTGGCAACCGACGACGGCAAAGAAAACGCGACGGCTTTTTCCATTGTCTCCGACTATTTGAAGAAAAAAGACTCGCGCAATCGTTTGTTTATTGTGCACCGCATCGACCGCGAAACGTCAGGGCTGATGCTCTTTGCCAAAAACAAAGACGTGCAAATGGAGATGCAAGACCATTGGCACGAAATTGTTACCGAACGTGTGTATGTCGCTGTGGTAGAGGGCGTTCCGACAAAAGAAGAAGATACGATTGTGACATTTTTGCGCGAAAGCAAAGCGTTCAAAGTGCATGCGGCGTATCAGGCAGGTGCCGGCAAACAAGCAGTAACACATTACCGCCTGATGCGAAAAAACGAGCATTTTGCCATGCTGAAAGTCGAATTGGAAACCGGCAGAAAAAACCAGATTCGCGTGCACATGCAAGAAATCGGACATCCCATCATTGGCGACAGAAAATACGGCGGAGGCCCATCGCCCATCGGTCGAATAGGCCTACACGCCCGCATATTGGCGTTTATCCACCCCGTCACGCACGAAACCTTACGTTTTGAAACACCTGTACCACGAAAGTTTAGTGCGTTGTTTTTGGCTTGAACACGGCGAGAAGAAAAAAATAAAAATAAAATTATGACATACGATTTAGCAATTATTGGCGGCGGACCTGCGGGTTATACGGCTGCCGAGTTAGCCGGAAAAAATGGCTTAAAAACGGTTTTATTTGAGAAAAACGCCTTAGGTGGCGTCTGTTTGAATGAGGGTTGCATTCCGACGAAGACGCTTTTGTACTCTGCCAAAGTGTACAACATGGCGAAAACATCCGATAAATACGGCGTTTCTTGCGAAAATCCAACGTTTGATTTATCGAAAATTATTGCACGCAAAAATAAAGTCGTGCGCAAATTGGTAGCAGGTATTCGCGGCAAAATGGCTGAGGCGGGCGTAGAGGTCGTAACCGGCGAAGCCATTCAGGTGCGGGGTGAAGAAAAAACGGTGCAAGACAAAATTGAAATTGTTTGCAACGGACAAACTTACACCGCTAAAAAGCTCATTTTGTGCACAGGTTCAGAAACTGCCATCCCGCCGATTCCCGGACTGAAAGATACCCTCTTTTGGACAAGCCGCGAGGCCTTGGAAAATAAAGACGTGCCTGAATCATTGGTGATTATTGGCGGCGGCGTGATTGGCATTGAGTTTGCAACATTTTTCAACACGCTCGGCGCTAAAGTAACTGTGGTGGAAATGACAGACGAAATTTTAGGCGGCATGGACAAAGAACTCTCAGCCCTTTTACGTGCAGAATTGACGAAAAAAGGCATTGAATTTCATTTGTCAACCAAGGTGGTAGCAGTATCTGAAAATTTGGTCGCCATTGAAAAAGACGGCGAAAAGCAGTCAATCCCGGCTGCACAAATTCTGTTGAGCGTGGGACGTCGACCCACGCTTTCCGGTGTGAAAGTCAACGAATATATGCAAACAGAAAATCCAAATATCTACGCTTGTGGCGACGTGACGGGCTTTTCGCTGTTGGCACACACTGCGGTTCGTGAAGCAGAAGTGGCAGTCAACCAAATCTTATCCTCCTCTTGTGGAGGGGATCGGGGGGGGGCTATGTCCTACAAAGCCATCCCGGGCGTGGTGTACACCAATCCCGAATTGGCAGGTGTAGGCAAAACAGAGGAATCGCTGAAAAAAGAGGGCGTTGCTTACTCGGTTAAACAGCTTTCTATGGCGTATGCCGGAAGATTTGTTGCCGAAAACGAACAAGGCTCCGGCATCTGCAAAATTCTCGAAGGGGCGGATGGAGCCATTCTTGGCGTGCATTTGTTAGGCAACCCTGCGTCAGAATTGATTGTGATTGCGGGCATCGCGATTGAACGAGGCATGACCGTTGACCAACTCAAAGCGATTGTGTTTCCGCATCCGACTGTCGGCGAAATTATTAAAGAAACGTTGTAAGGGAAATTGTCCCTATGTCTTTTGTGGACATGTAACGAATAATTTGATCACATCTAATGTTAAAATCGGCATGCGGGGCGCGTGATGCATGGTCTTTTCTACCGAGCGATGCAATTCTCACGGATTGCCCGAAGGGCAAAATATTCATAACCGCAGGCGGACATAGCGTTGCCTGCGGAGAAACAAAAAAATATAAACATAAAAATTAAAATGAACAAAAAAATAAATTATTTTAGCCTGCTCGGCATGTTAAAAATTCGCCGCCATTTAATGTACTATTTATACCTTTATTCGGGGGTATATGTTTCAACAAAGGGGCATTTGTCTTTTAGAAAATATTGGACGCTAAAAAAGCAGCAACGGCTGTATAAAAAACAGGCGTTAAACTCTGCGGCTCAATTTCCAATCACTAAACTGGAGGTCTATTACGGAGAGAACGAAGCTGATGCAGGCACTTTGTGTGCTCCGTATTTTTTTCAAGACTTGTATGTGGCACAACGGATACATCAAAATAAGCCGGAAAAGCATGTTGACATTGGTAGCCGGATTGATGGTTTTGTGGCGCATGTGGCGTCCTATCGGCCAATCGAGATTTATGATATTCGTCCGATGAAAGAAATCATACCTAACGTTCAATTTCAGCAGTGCGATTTGATGAATTTGAGCGAAGAACATCTTGAATGTACAGACTCAATTTCAAGTTTGCATGCCCTTGAACATTTTGGTTTGGGACGCTACGGCGATGATATTTGTCACGATGGATATTTGCTGGGGTTTATGAATATCTATAGAATGCTCAAACAGGATGGAAAATTTTATTTTTCTGTTCCGATGGGTCAGCAACAGAATTTCATGCCCATCGCGTGTTTTCGTTGAAATACCTTCTAGATATGGTGACGCCCTACTATGAAATAGACCGCTTTTCATACATTGATGACAGTAATACGCTTTATGAAAATGTTGACATCTCGGAAGGTATCGTTAATAATTTTGGTTGCCGCTTGGGGTGCGCGATATTTGAATTGACAAAGAAATAACCAATGGATATGGAGGTAGTTATTCTTCAGGGTGGACTTGGCAATCAGATGTTTCAATATGCTTTTTATTTGGCAAAGAAACAGCAAAATGCCTCTGTGCTGATAGATGACTATTGGCTTTCCCGAGATACGGATCACAATAGGTATGAATTAGGTCGTTTGTTTGGTATTCGGCCGCACCGGAAGGGCTGTGTGCAGAAGCTCTCACGATTGATTCGGAAATTGGTCGTGTTTCAAAAGAAAAAAGGGATTCGAGAAATCACTTCGGCTCTGTTGTTTTTATTGCGCTGCTGCGGCATCCAAATTCAGGTGGGTTTTTGGCAATCGGAAAGCTATTTTTTGCCTGTCAAAAAGGAGGTGTTGAAAGCTTTTACATTTGATGAAACTGCAATTTCGCTGCAAACGGCTGAGGCTTTGCGCCGGATTGAGGACACGCACAGTGTTTCTGTTCACGTGCGGTGCGGTGATTTTTTAACAGAAGAAAATCAGAAAAAATATGGGAATATTTGTACGCCGGATTACTACAATCGGGCGATTCAGGAGATAAAAAACCGTGTCAAAGCACCCGAGTTTTTCGTCTTTTCGGATGATGTGGAGTGAGTTAAGGTTCATTTGCAATTTCCCACACAGGTTCATTATGTGGACTGGAATACGGGATTAGATTCGGGACAGGACATGTTTCTCATGTCACGGTGTCGGCACAATATTATCGCCAACAGCACATTCAGTTGGTGGGGTGCTTGGCTGAATACCAATGTCGAAAAAATCGTGATTGCTCCGGAGCGTTTTATGAATGATGCTGAAACGCCTGATTTTATTCCTGAAAGTTGGATAAAGAACTCTCAGAACCAAATATCAAACACACACAAATTATAAACAGATAAAAAATTTCATTATTCAAAAATAATATATACCTTTGTAACCGCTATTAATGTAATGGCCATTAATGTAATGGCCATTACTGAAATTGAAGTTATGGAATTTTATAATAGAAAAAACGAGCTACAGGGTCTACATCGCAATTGGGAGCAGTCGAAAAAGACTGCCTGCTTCACTGTGATGATCGGTCGGAGACGTATTGGCAAGACTTCACTCCTCATAGAATCAGTGAAAGGTCAAAAGTATCTTTATCTGTTTGTGACACGCAAAAGCGAACCGCTATTGTGCGAACAATTTCAAAAAGAGGCTGCGGAAGCCTTGGGGTTGCAGATATTTGGTACTATCAGCCAATTTCGTGACCTTTTTGAACAATTATTATTGTTCGCAGAAAAAGAACATTATACTTTAATCATAGATGAATTTCAGGAATTTGGGAACATCAATTCAGCCATTTTTAGTGAAATACAAAATCTTTGGGACCGGCATAAAGGTAAAGCAAAGATTAATTTCATCGCTTGTGGGTCAATTTATTCCTTGATGATGAAGATTTTTGAAAATCAGAAAGAGCCTTTATTTGGTCGTTTGACCTCCAAAATAGTCTTACAGCCATTTGCTGTAAGCGTAGTGAAAGAAATTTTGGGAGATTATAATCCGAATTATACGGCCGAAGACTTGTTGTGTCTCTACATGATTACGGGAGGCGTACCGAAGTATATTGACTTGCTTATGGAAGCCGGCGCAACAACAAAAGATACGATGCTTGACAGGATAACGTTGTCCGACTCACCCTTTTTGAATGAAGGGAAAGACCTGCTTATCTCGGAATTTGGCAAAGAATACGGCACCTACTTTTCTATTCTGCAATTGATTGCTGCCGGCAAAAACACGCAAAGCGGGATTGACTCAATTATCGAGAAGAATACCGGAGCATATTTGGCTAATCTCGAAAAAGAATATTCGCTGATTACAAAAAACAAGCCGATGTTTTCTCGTCCGGGAAGTCGTACTGTGCGCTGGACAATCAATGACAACTACTTACGCTTCTGGTTCCGCTTCATTTATCCCAATCAATCAATGATCGAAATGGGCAAAAATGATTTGCTTCGAGAGTACATCCACACCCATTACGAAACCTATAGTGGCTCGGTTTTAGAACGGTATTTTCGCGCAAAAATGGCTGAAAGTGAGCGCATAACGCACATCGGTAATTATTGGGACACCAAAGGCAAAAATGAAATTGACCTGATTGCGCTCAACAGCTTAGACAAAACAGCGATTGTGGCGGAAGTAAAGCGTAATCCGCAACGAATAGAGATGAATGTGCTGGCACAGAAAGCAGAAAGTCTTAAAGACGAGCTACGAGAATATACGGTAGAACTCAAAGGGCTGTCTATGCTTGACATGTAAAGTTATTCAAGTGATTGATTGATAGAGATGTACAGTCTCAGCCGCGCATTTTTCCCACGAAAAAAGTTTGCCGCGGGCGGTTCCTGTCCGGATTAAATTCGCGCGACAGGATGGATCATAAATCACTTTTTTAATTGTTTCAACCATCGCATCCACATCCAAAGGATTGAAATAGGCTCCGGCATCGCCCGCTATTTCCGGAAAACAACTGGCGTCGCTCAAAATCAGCGGACAGCCGCAAGCAAACGCCTCCAAAATCGGGATGCCAAATCCTTCATACAGAGAGGGAAAGACAAAAGCCAAAGCGGAAGAATAGAGCGTTGCCAATTCCTCGTTGTTGGCCGCGAAACAGTGTATGTTTTGATCAATTTTCAAAGAGTGTAACACTTTTTGTTCCTCGGCAGAAAACGGTTTGCCGGCACAAATCAAGTGCAACTCGTTGTCTGAGGGCAAAATAAGCGAAAATGCTTCAGCCAAACGCTCAAAATTTTTGTACGCCCTCCTTTCGCCAACAAACAAAAGGAAGCGATCGGGCAAATGCATCTTTGCCTGCCGATGATTGGGGTTCAGGCTGCACCCGTGGTAGATGGTCTTAATTTTATCCGGATGGATATGCAGCAGCTCAACAATGTCTTTTTTCGTGTTTTCACTCACCGCGATGATGTGAGCCGCCTTCTCTGCCAATATTTTTTTTCCTGCGACAGACCAATCGTCCCGTTTTGTTTTCAACGCATATTTCTCGTGCGTCAAATCATGGATGGTGAGCACAAAAGGCTTGCCTTCGACTAAATTCAAAAAATACGGATCGTAATAGGTAGGATGAAAAAGATCATAATCGCGCTTGAAATGCTTCCGCTGCAACCGGTTGTTGAAAAATTTAATGACAGAGGTTTGTCCCACAAATTTTGATCGTGGAAAAAACGTTCTGTACGCCGTGATGGGCGGATTTGTCAAATAAAAATTATTTGATAAAGCGATCGGCAAATCGTAGTCAATCTCTTTGTCCAAATTTTTGATTAATTCACAAAAGTACCTCGAAATACCTCCAAAGTTCTGCGTGGAAAAAATCTGATTGTCGTAAAGCACTTTCATGTCTATTTCATCTAGTGGCAAAAAAATAACGCTCATAACCCCCCTCATTGTCAGTAGTTTACGGGGTGGTGGTAAACCGCTGATAATGAGGAGGTTGTGGACATTATTTGTTTATTGCGTGCCATTTGTCTAATTCATATTAACACCTAAATTGCTAATCTGCGTGCCGGTCAAAGCAGAATTCCAATAGGAAATGCCCGCCACTTCGATGTCGCCATCTTCTGTTCCATCATCGGAGAAAAGCCAGGTGGAGTTTGCTTGCAAATTCCAGCGGGTATTGGCAACGGTTGCTTCTGCTCGTGCCAAAGAACCGTCGATATACACAGAGGCCTTACTGTCGGTAACTACAAATACTACGCGATGCCAGGTGTTGGCGCTGATAGCACCTGCCGTGGAATAGCCAAATCCGGAAACAGACAAACCTGCGCTACCTTCTTTTTTGATGAAAAAGTCGCCATCACCCGAATTGTTGTGCGTAAAAAGCAGGGCATAATAGCTATCAGTAAGCGGCACTTTGATGTCGTATGCCAGCGTGTAAGTTGTTACAGGCGAAGCACTTCCGTGGTCTAACCGCAAGCCGTAAGCCTTTGGCACTTTGATAGCGCCATTGCTTGCAGAAGGTCCTGTGACGGACGTAATACCCGCCGTAGCAATGTTGACCACCGCTTGATTGATGCCGCTATTGTCGCGTACCGGAACCAAAGGAGCCGTGCCCGTTGTTGGAGCCAGCAGATCTGCGGTATTATTAAATTCCCATAAAGCCGTGGGCGCAGGCGGATTGGGGTTCACGGTTGTCGGGATTTCTCGCCGTTCGCCATCGTAGCCCACCGCATAAATCTTATGCGTATCAGGATTAAAGAAACTCGGCAACACACGTGCTGTTGTCAGCACATACTTGATGAAGCCGGTACTTGCCTCGCGGATTTCATACGCCACTGCATTAGTCCATCCGGAAGGGATTCTGCTGCCTGTGTAATTGCTGCCTGTTACTAAAGCCAGTTGATCTTTGTAGATATTCACATTGGCATCAGTCAAGTACTCAATCGCCACTTGTGGCTTGGTATACCTGCGAATATCAGCCAAGAGGGCAGTTGTATCGGCTGTTGTTACTTTGAAAGGCGAAGAGCCGTAATCCACCACATTGCCATCAACCAAAGCAAGGAAGCCCCATTTGCGGAAGAAATCCTCCAAGTTGAGATTTGCTTTTTCAGACATGAGTTTCACGAAATAGGACTGATAATAACCATTATTTTCTTGTCCAATCAAACCGGTTGTGTTTTTTGCTGCAGCTTCAATGGTACTCATATTTAAGCGGTAATGTTCGTAAATATCTTCGTAGAAACCATTGCCGTTGGTGCCTGTCATGCCCAATACTTCGGTCAGGAAGAGATGAAGTTGCCAGAAGACCACCATTTTGTTGAAACATTCGCTATTATCATTCAGCGAGTGCGGACGTTCATTATTGACAACATTGTCATTCACGCCGCGGTCGGCAAAAAACCAGTTGAAAGCCTTTTCGTAGCGGTTCACATATTCGCCTTGCGCTTCTTTCTGCATGCGGTTCTTAGTAGCCGAATACTGCGAAGCAGGGAAATAAACAGGGAGCTGCGTTTGCACATAAATGGAATGTAAATTATTGGTTACTTCCGTTGTGCCTGCCCATCTTAATCCAGGACGGGTTTGATTGACGTGTCCGTGTTCGTGTCCAAACACCCAAGAGCCTTGAGAGCAGCCACTATTATCGTAGCCGTTTTCATTTAAAATCCAGTTAGGATTCACTACATTGGCATCCGGATAAGCAGTGCGGTAGTCCGACGCGTTAGCACCGACCCCATCGGGCATCCGTTGATAGACAAAATAGGCGCGTGTATCGTGGCGACCGCCAAAACCGGTACTCCCTTCTGCCGGACTGAGCAAGCCCATAAATTTCCATTCGAGCCACACGATACGATCGTAAATATCAATAACATCTTTCATCCGGTTATTACACTGCGCTTTGAAGTCTTCCACCTTGAAAGTGGCTACTGCATATTGCCCTTTCAAATCGAAAACAGGAGTCACTGCCTTATTGAGCAGTGTTTGAGCGGTTGCATTGCTTGCACCCGATTTAGAGCTGTCGAAATAACCGTTCACCCGTCCGCCGATGATATGCAATTTAACGGGAGCCGGACGTGTGGCACTTGTATAGTAGTACCGAACATAGCCCAAGCCGTCACCCACCAAAGTAGCAGGCATGGTCAGCTTGTTGATTCCGTTGTGAAGCACAAACTCCGGTCCGTGATTAAATGAGTTGTAATAATTGGGGCGGGTAGCGGCATCAGAAGTATATTCCAAGTCTTGCACTTTCAACGAAACACTTTGTCCGTCGGGTATGCCGTCGACCAAGATCACCAATTTTTCATTGGCACGCACGGCAATACCGGTTGGATTGTCCATAATGCCGTACTTTGCCGTTTTGAGGCGGGTAGCATCCGAAACAGGGTTGCGATAGGCGGCAAAGGAGTCTACACGGAATGCCTTGTCGTAAGTGCCTTGTAATAGTTTCAACGCCAAGTCACGGAAAAAATCATTGTTGATCAGCTTGATGTGGCTGAGGTTGATGTCGGGTTTCAATTCGGAACACACCGCATCGGCAAAAATCGTAGAGGTGTCGAATGCGCTCGGATTTTTGCGGAAGAATTGCATCTCGGCGCAACTGGCAAATTGTTTGTTGCCGTCTCCGACTCCCGATTTGACAATAATTTGTATCCTGTCAATATTTGTCAGTGTTGAACTGAAATTAATGACCGAGGGCGAAGCACTGCCGGCAAAATCATAATTTCCATATTTGACGTTCGTTCCGCCTTTTTGACGATACCAAACTTCTATCTCCTTGAAATTGCCATTGGAGCCGGAAGTACGCGGATTGTAAACAATGTAATCAATGTCTGCCGGAACCGGTTCAAACAAGAAACTCAAAGTAACCGGAGAGGTAAAACCGTTTCCGGAGGAATGGTACATGGTGGACATGTCGCCGTCAATCGCTTTACTGATAGCATCGCTACTGTATTGCCCACCATCGGAGGTGGCACTACCGGGCTGGATATAAATATCTTCCGGTATGGAGGCAAAATAGGCTCCGGGGCTGGATACAAGCGTTAAAAACGATTGCTGAGCCTGAAGGAAAACTCCCACTGACAGCAGGCATAACGCTGTAAATAATATTATCTTTTTCATCTTACTATAACTTTAATTGTTTTACCTTGCACAGTTACTAAATACACACCTGTCGGCAGTTGCAAAGCACTGTTTATGCGCACACCATAGATGTTATATACTTGATACACAGCCTCTCCTTCTACATAAATCCGCCTATCGCGGGCATAGACACAGATGCCATTCGGCAATGAGGCAATATCAGTTTCTGTGCCGGGTTCGGGTTCCGGTTCAGTTCCGGGCTCTGTTCCGGTTCCAGGTTCCGGTTTCGGTTCCGGCTCTGTGCCGGTTCCGGTTTCAGGTTCTGTGCCGGGTTCTGTTCCGGTTCCGGTTTCGGTTCCAGGTTCCGGCTCTGTTCCGGTTTCGGTTTCAGGTTCAGTTCCCGATTCTGTTCCGGGTTCTGTACCGGTTCCCGATTCTGTTCCCGGTTCGGGTTCGGGTTCGGGTTCTGTGCCGGGTTCAGTTCCAGTTCCAGATTCTGTTCCGGGTTCCGGCTCAGTGCCACCACCTGCGATTCCGCTTTCCACAAATTGAAATATCCATGCAAAGCCTGTGTTGAGGCTCTGCCCTTCCGTGTAGTCGGCACAAGTTTCACCCGCAGTAGCGGCATTCCAGTATTTTCCGGCACCGGCAGGTCCGGTATAGACCTCGTATTGATTGCCTGAAATCAGAGCGAGTGTCCATCCTTCGGCGGTTTCATCGGCCGCCCGGTATTGAACATAATTGTAGTCGCTGAAAACGGCTGATGTAGCGATTTGATGACCTGTTTTGCGATTCACGAAGTGCACCTTATCGCCTGCTGCACTTACAAGTTTCCATTGCTGACAGTGATTAGCAGAATCAAAATCCTGCATCGAGAGCTGAATATCCGATGTCGGATTTTCTTCCTCAGCCATACATTGGCTGCTCAAACTTGCTTTGGCAGGATGGATAGTCATCCAAACATTGACTTCCTCGTCGCTCTTGTACGGCACATCTGTTGCCGCACCGGGTTCATACTTCTGCGCATATCCGTATGATCCCACGAAAGCACAAATTGTGAGTAATGCTAACCATTTATTTTTCATCTGTTTATAATTTTTCTTTTACGTGCATAAATAAGTCTGTTTTCTTTTTGCCTGAATCAGATTTCACCCAAATTGCTAATCTGCGTGCCGGTCAAAGCAGAATTCCAATAGGAAATGCCCGCCACTTCGATGTCGCCATCTTCTGTTCCGTCATCGGAGAAAAGCCAGGCGGAGTTTGCCTGCAAATTCCAGCGGGAATTGGCATCAGTTGCCGCTTTTCCCAAAGAACCGTCGATATACACCGTGGCTACACTATTGGTAACTACAAATACTACGCGATGCCAAGTGTTGGCTTTAATAGCGCCTGCCGTGGTATAACCAAACCCGGTGACAGACAGTCCTGCACTACCTTCTTTTTTGATGAAAAAGTCGCCATCGCCCGAATTGTTGTGCGTAAAAAGCAGGGCATAATAGCTATCAGTAAGCGGCACCTTGATGTCGTACGCCAGTGTGTAAGTTGTTACAGGCGAAGCACTTCCGTGGTCTAACCGCAAGCCGTAAGCCTTTGGCACTTTGATGGCGCCATTGCTTGCAGAAGGCCCTGTGACGGACGTAATACCTGCCGTAGCAATGTTGACCACCGCTTGATTGACTCCGCTATTGTCGCGTACCGGAACCAAAGGAGCTGTGCCCGTTGTTGGAGCCAGCAAATCCGCTGTATTATTAAATTCCCATAAAGCCGTGGGCGCAGGCGGTTGATTTGCCGGATTGTTGTCCACAGCAGTGGTAAACGGTGCGCTGACCAATGTGGTGGAGGTGTTTTCGTAAGAATCGTAAGCCGTAACTTCGGCGGTATAAGTGGTGTTCGATCTCAATCCGTCTAATGTCGCGCTCAGCGTTGTCGGCATTTGACTGTTAAGATAGAATTGGGAGAACTTAAAGAACTCTTTCGCCACCGTGCCGTCGGCTTTCTTTATTTGTACACGATAGCGGAACACACATTCATTATCCGTTGCTTGCGGGAATGTCACCGTAATGGAGTTGGTGGCAGGCGTTCCCAGCGTAACAGTAGCCGTGCTTGCAAAAACAGGCGCAGGCAATCCGTCGCGCAGGGGCAGATTGTAGGTGCTGTTGTTATCGGCAGCATCGCGTTTGTCGGCATATTGGAATTGACTTCCGTCGTGAGGCGCTTTGAGCACCCATGGATGGGCGGGGTCTATCTCTTCCTTGCGATAGGTGTCGTAACGTTGCACTTTGATGTCGCCGCCGGGTTGCGCGGTGAGGATAAGTCCTTCGGTTACATAAGCATAATTTTCGGGATGAATACCGATGTCCACGGACGGTTTATGTATTTCGCTGTATGTGGTGCTGCCCGTATTGATGCCCGTAAAGAAATTTTTCTTGTCGGAGTTGGGATTGACACCCTGATGTATGGAGCGCGGATCGCCGATGGGGAAATGACTGTGTCCGCCAAATACGACAGCTTGCGGATATTTGTTGAGAATCGGATTGAGCACTTTCATACTCCAGGTAGGCCAGCTCGTTCCGTCGCCTTCTCCGGGCCAGGAACTGTAACAGGTATATTTGGGCGGAACGTGGGTAAAGACAAAGATAGGCTTGCCCTGACATTCGGCGGCTGCACGAGCCATCCACCTGTCAAGCGTGTCGCGCACAGCCTGCGGATATGCGCCGGTACCGTTGGATTCGGTACTCGCATCGGTATTGGAGCTGTTGCGCTGGCTGATGGTGATGAAAGGATAACCTTTGATAACGATGTACTGGTCGAAGGGATAATCTTTGTTATCGTTCAACGGCTTCAGACCCGTTACATAGTTGCTTTGTGCAGCATAATTGTCGTGATTGCCCATCATGTATATCTTTTGAGCTACGGGGTTGGTGTAGTTTGCCGCATTGCCGAAACAGTTTACGAATTGCGTATATTGACCCGCAGAACCTCCATCGGTAAGGTCGCCTACCACAAAGATGGCATCCAGCGGACCGTAAGAGGTGATGTTTTGCAATGCTTTCGGCACTTTCACGAGCGGTCCTTCGCCCTGGCTGTTCCCGAAGTGCGTATCGGAAATCACCGCAAAACGCACGTATGCGTCTTTGGGCGCAACCGATGAAACGAAATATTGTGCCGATACGGGCGCAATTCCTGCTAATAACAGCGATACTGTGATGATGTAAATGATTCTTATATTTTTCATAAATGTGTGTGTTTTACTATTTGACTAATACTTTTGTTGTGACACCGTTTGCTGTTACGAGGTAAACTCCCGGCGCAAGTGGTGTACCTTTTCCGATGGATTTTCCGTCAACCGAGAAAATGCGCCAATCCGTGGCGTTTTCCACAGAGATGACCCTGTCTTTCACAGTCACAACGAGTTGATTGTCGCTTGACGGCGTCTGTTTGTTTATGCCGGTGTCGATTACCTTCACGAATGTCCACGCAAAACCGGAGTCGGTCAGTTTATCAATGATAAACTCTTCCGGGTCTTTTCCCTCTTCGGAGAGGCTCAGATAACGCTTAATACCATCATCTTCGACAGCCGAAAGGGTGTATTGTCCGCCACCGATGTCGGTAAGCAAGTGTCCTGCATGCTCGGCTACGGCAGTCAACTGAGTTAAGTTATACGGCTCATCGTAAACAGAGGTGGTCGAAATAGCATTATTGGTGGCGCGATTGGTCACTGTCACCGTTCCCGATGCGTTTTTAGTGAGTTTCCATTGTTGCGTGGCATCGTTATTTAGCGGTTCTACAGAGAGCGCATAGTTAGCCGGTGCAGCCAATGTAATGCTGGTATTGTCTTGCATGGCAAGATTTGCTGTACCTGTTTTTCCGCTCACAAGATTATACCATACCGTCTTTTTCTCCGTACTGTATTCTACGTCGCTGCCTTGCACTTGAATGTAATACCATGCAGGATCTTCTTCTGCACTTGTTTTCGGTAGCGATTGAGCTGCGGCATTTCCGCAAGAAAGGCCAACAAGTACCAAAAATGTAATCAAAATTTTGTTTTTCATGGAATTTATTTATAAGTATTTTAATACGGTACAAATTTAGTTGAAAATATTGGTTTTTGCAAGTTTTTACCCCAATTGGCTAAAATTTTGTTGAGTTGCCTTCACTTGTCACCTCGGCAAGATTTTGAAATCCCCCCCAACCCCCAAATTTCCCCCCCCCATTTTTACCCAAAAACGAGGATTCCTGTTAAGAATCCTCGTTTTTTTATTTTCGTGAAATGAAGCTGATTTCATTTCGAGAACAAAAGTACAGCCTATGCTCCGACCAAACAAGTATTTAACAAAGTTTGACAGAAAAAACTCTTAATTTATGTGAAAAAAAAGTGGGCTTTTTCACCCGAAAAATGGGTGATTTTTGGGTGCAAAAGTGGGTGTCGAAGCGGGTTTTTGCCGCGTAACTCCTTGATACTCAATATAAACCCGACTCTTAACAGGAATCCACGTTTTTGGGTAAAAATCGAATTGAAA
>BNTP01000006.1 GCA_025996695.1 Bacteroidia bacterium
GCCGTCGTGCCATTCACTGTGACATTGTTACTAAAGATAGCTGCATCACTGAAGGTTTTTGAACCGGCCAGTGTCTGTGATTTTGTGTAAACAGAGTCACGGAAAGCATTCGCTGTGGTCGTGCTTTGTGTGCTTTTCGATCGGATAGAGTCAAGAAGTGCCCGACCCTGATTCGCCGACAACGCGTTCATCGTTGCGGTCGATGTCAAAATGTTTTCGACAAGGACGAAATTAGCGCCGGCAGCTATCCCTGCCAGTTTGGCACTGTCCATGCCATAAGCCAGTTTCTTCGCTTTTGCAGCGATGTCGCTCGTGCTGATGTTGCCGCTGCCAACCGGCTCCCAGTGTTTGCCGCCGTCAATGAGAAGGATGTAAACCGTACCATCACTAATCTGGTAGTACATCGTTCCCTCTGAGGCCGAAGCGGCAGGTGGCAATACCTGTACGCGTGGCAGGAGTAACCCGCCGGAGGCGCCGTCCAATTCCAGGACGGCTCCCGTTGTCACCGGTGTCGTCGGATCGCCACCAATTTTCACTTGTGCTGTGCCTAATGTCCACAGACCGGCGCTCAACAGCACTGCTGCAGAGATGAAAAGTATCCTTCTCCTCTGCGCTTTTTCTTTCTTTTTCGTTTTCATTCTCATTACTTAATTAAAAATTTATATTACTATATCTATTTTTTGCGCTTTCAGTTCTTAACTACGAATAGCCCACGAATTGCCCACGAACTACCCTGCGCTGCACTGCGCTTGTACGGGGTTATCAATATGCCACCCCATACGGGGTGGAGTAATGACTGTACGGTCTTTTTCCGCGTGGACGCTATTTTTTTCACCCATTTTTTTGTTCCCCTGCCAAATTTTCAACTCTAATATCTATACTCTAAACTCTAATATCTATACTCTAAAAAAAGTTCCCGCCACAAGGCCTAAACAAGAGGTCAGAGAGAGAGAGAATGAAACCTTCATTCGCTGCCTAAACCCCGTAGCGGGATACTTTAATTGTTGTTTTATGTGAAAGCTTCGCTATCGCTTTGTTAATAGTTCGCGAAACTTTCAATTCGATTTTTCCCCAAAAACGTGGATTCCTGTTAAGAGTCGGGTTTATATTGAGTATCAAGGAGTTAGAACGCAAAAACCCGCTTCGACACCCACTTTTGCACCCAAAAATCACCCATTTTTCGGGTGAAAAAACCCACTTTTTTTTCACATAAATTAAGAGATTTTTCTGTCAAACTTTGTTAAATACTTGTTTGGTTTGAGTAGAGGCTGTACTTTTGTTCTCGAAATGAAATCAGCTTCATTTCGAGAAAATAAAAAAACGAGGATTCTTAACAGGAATCCTCGTTTTTGGGGAAAAATGGGGGCGGAAAATTCGGGGTTGGGGGGATTTTAAAAATGATTATCCGCAATCATATCACTAAAAAGGAAGGGTGCATTTCAAATTGTTCATTATTTATCTGTTCCACAATCCGCTTCATGCCTAAAAACTCCGCACTCGTGATGATGGCTCCGATGATGACGCCCAAGATGCCGTGAGAGTTGATGTTCTGTCCGGTCATAAAAAGATTCGGCACTTTCGTGCGTTGCGACACCAATGTTTGCGTAGGGAAATTCTTGTCGCGCACAATGCCATACATGGAGCCGTCTTTGGATGCTGTGTAATCCCAATAGGTCAGTGGAGATGACGTGTATATGGCTTCAATGGCATCTTTTGTGCCGGGAAACGATTGTTCTAATTTATCCAGCAACAATTCCGCCTTTTGGGCTTTGAATGCCTCATAGTCTGCGCCGCGATTGCCAACAGTGGTGTGTGCCCATTGCTTGACTTCATCGTATCGCATATAAGCAATTAGTTGCGCGCTTTCGGCAAATCGGGCATTTTGTTCCACACTTTGGTGCATGTAGAGATAGCTTTCCGGCCACCGGGTTTCGTCATAATTGTTGAACGACCAAACATCTTCATTATCGTAATAATAAAAATTGGAGTTCAGATAATTGACCCTGTTTTTCTTAAACTTGATGAACACCGTGAAGTTGGAAATAGTGTTTTCTAAATTGGCAATGCGGTCGCGATAGGCTTTCCGGATCAGTTTGGTTTTTATTTTTTCCGTGGTTATTTGCGGGTGAATGTTGGAAATAAAATAATCAGCTTCGAGTCTTCTGCCGTCTGTGAGCAACACCTCCGTCATCTTTTGGTCGTCGCAGATAAATTCCTCCACTTCGGCATTGGTTTTTATTTCGCCTCCAAATGACCGGATGGACTTCGCAAGTGAGTCGGCAATGGTACCGCTGCCACCAACAATCCGGTAGGCGCTTTGAATATAGAAATTGTTAATCAAAGCATGGATATAGGTGGGCGTTTTATCTTTCACACCGGCATACAGCGGCAGATTGCCCGCCAAAACACTTTGTAGGCGCTTGTTTTGCGTGACAGATTCGATAAATTCGTTTACACCTGTTTTGATGTAATCCGCTTCGATAAAAACATTGGTATTAATTTCCTGCAATTTATACATGGGACTCGCATCGGCAATTTCTTTGATTCGGCGGACATATTCCTTTATATCATCAACATTTTTCGGAAAATGTCCGGAAAGCGTCTCCACAAAATTATCGAATCCGGAAGCATATTTGTATGTTTCTCCGGCGATGGAAATCACATCATAACCCGATGAATCCAAACGGCTTAACTGCACATCGTCCAACAAATTCAGGTAGTTGAAAAATCGGTATAAAATTTGGTCTTTATCCATGCTCCCGATATAATGCATGCCGGTGTCAAAGATGACACCTTTTCGCTTAAATGTTTGAAGACAACCGCCAATTTGTGGATTTTTCTCTAATATAGTGACGCGGTACCCGTTTTTTGCCAAAATATATCCACATACCAAACCTCCCAAACCGCTGCCTATAATAATAACATGCTTATTCATAGATATTCATTGTTCATTATTTCATTAACAATATAGCGCAATAGCGCAACCATGCGCACATTCAAATTCACTCCTTTAAAAGTATGGTCGGCGTTCATCTCTATTGCGACATCTCCGTCAGTCACTAATTCGTCTAAAAGGGGCGAATATCCATCGCTGGGAATCACTATGTCCGACCGGTCTTTTTTCTGCCACAGTTTGCCCGTGATAAAATTGATGGTGTAAATATTTCGAGGTATCGCAATGGTATGTGCCTCCTGCTTACGTCGTTTATAGCTTAGATCATTTAATAATTGGTTTAAGGGCACCCCCCATGTTCCGGAAAAGAATAATCCGCAACGCAACCAGAATTTTTTCTTCGGTATATTCCAATAATCAGCCGCCGGAGAGCCTTTGAGAATACCACTCACATTTATCCACGCTTTTATAGTGCTTAACGTCTCGGCATCCGATATTTTTTCCAATGCTAAAGCCGTTTCCAAACCTCCTTTGCTCACACTGATAACGATCACATTGCGATGACTTTTACTGATTTCCTGTAACTGTTTGGCTATCAGTTCCGCATTTTCTTCGACAAGCCCCCATTGCTGTGTTTTAATGATCTCTTGCGAAATCTTAGCCGCCTCAAGTAATTCACGCTGCTCCCAAAAATTTCCGGCATTGGATTCGTAGTTAAATGCAGGCACAAAAACGATGTAAAAATCCTGCAGGAAAGAGAGTTGCTGCTCAAGCCTCGAAGCGGCCAACGTGTCAATAGTTGATAAATAAAAATCCTGCAACCGGCGATTTCGTTCTTGTTGGTAGAGCCTTTCCACCAAAAAGAGGGTCGCCACATTCAGGGAATATTCCTTTGTAATATTTTTCAATAATTCGTCAGTGAGTTCATCATTTTGATGACTTGCAAACAAATTTACTACGCTACTGTCTTCTCTATTTGTCAGCATGGTGGCAGCGAACTCGTTATCTACTTGAGTGGAAAACGGCCGTCCGAACAGAGAGCCTTCCACCACGGAAAGTTCTGTTTGTGCTGCGCAGACAGTACTTGTAAGGACGCACGCCACAGATAGCAGTAATTTTTTGAAATTGTTCATTGTTCACTGTTAATTGTTCATTATTAATTGTTCATTATTCACTTTAATCGTCAGATTTTTGGGAATGCCTGCACAGCCGCGAGCAATCGCCACCTTATCCTCATCCGGGTCGGTTGCGATAACTTGTATGTTTTTGTGCACCAGCGCAAAAAGGAAGCTAAATACGCCATAACCGTTGTTTTCAATCAAAACATGCCCTTCTCCTTGATAATTATCTATCCACTCCAACTTCTTTAACTTCTTTAACTTCTCTAACTCCTCTAACTCCTCTAACTCCTCTAACTCCTCTAACTCCTCTAACTCCTCTAACTCCTTCCTTGCTCCCCGCTCAATTTCAACGCCTTTGTAAAGATAATTGTGCAAAACAAAGCTCTTGAAATAAGCCGCTGTCTCAATTTTTTGAGACAGAGCAGCGAATGTATTGCGATAATACTGCCGCACTTGTTTGGCGCGAGTCGCATAGTCAGAGGCAAATCGGGAATCATCAAGCGTGATACGCGGATGTACTTGAACCGTAATCGCTCCCTCGCGCAACATAAAATCTTTTTTCGGCAACACGTGTCCCACGCCATGAATGAAAACCGGCACAATATCCAGATTCAATTTTTCCGCCAAATAGAACGCTCCCCGATGGAAACGCAAAATAGAGCAATCTTCCGAACGGGTTCCTTCGGGAAAAACCACAATAGAATAGCCTCTTTGCACGGCACTTGAAAGCCGTTCTACACTGTTTTCGATGCCATTGGAAACCGGATAAAAATCGGCATATTTGATTAGGCGACCATAAAAAGGATTGTTCCAAACCCAATCGTTGGTCAAGATAATAAGTTTTGGGGTGAGCATCATCAAACACATCAAATCCAAATGCGCCTGATGGTTGCTGATGATGATCGCCGGTTGAGCAAAAGTTTCGCCGGACAGATTTTCATATTTGAATTTTACTCCCGGAATGTGCCGGATGACCCAATTAGCTACCCAACATAACAGGACATGATAGCGAGATTTATTAAGAAAAAAACCGGAAACAGTGATGATAAGGCTTCCTGTCAAAAACACAATAAAGGCATAAACAGAAAAGCCCCAGCGTTTGATTGTAATGGGAACATCTCGAAACCCCTGCTTGGTGGTGGTCAACCATCTGAAAATGGACGGCGGAATAATATACGCCATCATGACCACCGAAAACATCCCGATAATCGTCACTTCCGCCAACGAACGCATGGCAGGATGTTTGGCGAAAATCAAAGTGCCGATACCGATAAACATGATGAGTGCCGAGAGGATGATGCTGTTTTTATAAGAGGCAAGCATCTTGCGCCGGTAAGTGTATTCATACATCAAACCTTCGGTAATAAAAATGGTGTAATCATCGCCTTGCCCGAAAATAAAAGTCGCCAAAATGATGCTGACAATATTGAAACGCATATCGCCCAATTGCATAATGCCCAAAATCCACACCCAACTGATGGTTAGCGGAAGAAACGAGAGGATACTTAATTCCAATCGCCCGAAAGAGAATGTGAGGAAAATGAACACGATGAATCCGCAGAGATAAAGCACAAAATTGAAATCGTCTGACAGAAAATCTATCACCCGTTCTCCGATACTGCGCGAATCGAAAATGAATGTGTTGCTTGGAGATGCGCACCTGCGGAGGGCTTCTTCCAATTGTTCCGTATTTTCTTTTTCGCAATACAACAGGCTGATGATGCGATTTTTGTTTTCGCCTTTTATCAAATAGCTCTCTTCCAAAAGCGAGGTGATTGGACTAAAATAACTTTCGACATGCGGTGTAAATTCCGTATAAAGAAGCTGAGAAAAATTATCGAAAGACCCTTGTTTGAACCCAACTTTAGCGGATGCTTGATCAATTTGTTGCAGTATGGGTTCTCTGCGTTGCTTCCAAAAGTCGTTCCAACGGTTGATGCGTTTCTGCTGCTCTTCTTGGGACGGGAGAAAGTCGCCAATTCCCGCGACGCTTTCGATGAGTCCTTTTTGTCGAAGAGAATCTAATAATGGTGTGTTCTGCTCATAAACAGACAGAGCATCGTTCATCGTTTTGCCTTCGGAAATGAAATAAACAATTTCCTTGTCCTTCTTTTCTATCGACTGCAGCATGTCGTTCATATCTTCACGCTGCTGCGCAGTCATATAGTTGATTTTGTTCATGTCCGATTCAAAAGTCGTGAATTGGCTCAAATAAAAAAACACGCAAGTCAACACCAAAACTGCACACATTATCCACGGCTTTCGTTCAGGTGCAAAATTTGCCAATCGCTCAAACGGCAATTTTTTAGGGATTTTTAGGACTTTAGGGTCTCCAAGGTCTCTAAAGTCCCTGATGTCCCTTTTTATCAAATGAGGCAAAAACACCAAAACAAACAAAATCGTCCCCACCAGCAACAGCGACCCAAACAGCCCCAAATCACGCATAGCACTCGAGTTGAGGAAAACCAAACCGAGAAAGGCACCCACTGTCGTAATATTTCCTATCAACAGCGGCGGAATGATTTCTTTCAAGGCTTGTTTCCTGTTTTTTTGATGCTGAAGATGGTCGATAAAATGCAGCGGATAATTGATTGCAATGCCCACAAATATGGAACTGATGCCAATCGCAATCGCCGAAATACTATCCGTGAAAACAGCTAACAACCCCAACGCAAACAGCCATCCGAACAGGACGGAAAAGAACACCAGCAACAAGTTGCGACCGCTGCGAAAGAAATAAATCAGGAGGACAAGTATCAACACCACCGCCAAAGTGATAGACAGGACACTGTCTTTTTTAATCTGTTCGGCATTGGTGACGGCAATAGCAGATGCTCCGAAACAAGTGATTTGCAGTTCCGGAAACAGTCGAGTCGTTTGTTGAGCAGTCTGTTCAATCATCTTCACGAGGTCTGCATTGCCCGCAGTTTCGCTCATGCCATAAGGAGAGGTGAGAATGACCAATCCTTTTTTGCCGTTGTGGGAGAAAATATAACCCTCGTTCACTTCTTCATTGTCGCCGGCTTGGAAATCTTTCAGTTTCAGCAGCAAAGGAGAAAAAAGATGCAAAGGGTCGGAAAGCATATTTTGCTTCATCAATCCGCCCGAGGGCAACATCAACAGGCGTTTGTCTTCGTTCAACTGCTCTGCAATATATTCGTTCGACAGCAGCGCGTCCATTCGCACATAATCCGCTTCGGTCAGAAAATAAGGTACGTTTTGTTGGATAAATTCGGTCAATCCAAGGAATTGGCTTTCATCGACTTGCGAAATGATTTCGGGGATGATGTGCAAACTGTCGCGTTCATTCAACAGTACTACAAATTGGTCGATTGCCTCCATGATACGTTCGGCATCGTGCTTGGTCGAATCGTGCATTGAGAAATTGACCAGCAATTTGTTGGAATTACCGATGTGTTGATACACCGCATTGATTTGTTCGTTGGCCTCATTGTCCGGCAAAAATTCCGAGATGTCTTCCTTGTAATCCAAGCGCAACAACGAAAGCGTCAAGCCGATTGTCAGCAATGCCAACAAACCGATTAACAGTTTCTTATGCGAAAGAAAATAGTCGTAGGTTGCGATGAAAAAACTGCTCATACGTTTGAAATATATTTTTTCTCTTTTACTGCGTTTTCGATTGCTTTAATACTTTCCAAATATTCAAATTCAACATCTGACAAAGTTTTTTGTTGATACTTTTTATATTCGGTTTTGGCTTTATTCATCGCCTGTTCGTGCGAAATTTTTCCTGCATCTTGCAAAAGTTGTTCTCCGTTGGAGGTCAAAACATTGTCAAGGTGATTTGCCCAATCGTGCATTGTCATTGGTTTTTCTCGCTCTGCTTGTCGTTCGGCGAAATCCAAATAACCTGAAACAATTTGATTTAATGCCCGCAATTCTTTCTCACCCAAATAATTTTTTGCGATAACAGCATCTTTCAAATAGGGTCGATTGCCTTCAAAAGTTGTCAAGCCCATAAACTCTTTTGTGGCATCGGCGCGTGTATAAATCACTTCCGCAGCCGTATTTCCGTGAACGGCATAATGAATTTTGTTTTGAACACGTTTAAAAAATTCAATAGAAATATCATTTTTAGGGTCGTAATCAATGCTTGTTGCGTAAATATCAAGCACTTGACGATAAAAAATCTTCTCACTACTGCGAATATCACGAATCCGCTCAATCAGTTCTTTCCAATAGCCACCGCCGCCCGCTTGTTTAAGTCGTTTGTCGTCCATTGTAAAGCCCTTTTCAATATATTCGTGAAGCCGCGCCGTAGCCCATTTTCTAAAAATAGTGGCAATACGCGACTGAACGCGATAACCAACAGCCAAAATCACGTCAAGATTAAAATAAGGCAACTCCCTTTCTACCTGACGATTACCTTCCAAACGAACTTGTCGGAAATTCCGACAGGTTGCCTCTTTATCCAACTCGCCCTCTGTGTAAATGTGGTCGATATGTTCTACTACATTTGTACGCGAGGTTTGGAAGAGGTCGGCGATTTTTTGTTGCGACAGCCAAAGTGTTTCGCCTCTAAAATGCACATCAATTTGTGGCGAATTGTCGTCTGCCTGATAAATTATTATATCTTCTTCTATGTTTTTAATTTCTTTGTTCATATTTCCTTAGTTAAAAAATTTTATATCGTTTTCAAAAATAGTGAGATTTTGATAGATAATCGACAAAGAGTAGAATAACTATCAAAATCCTGCTATTTTTATTACGCATTTTACGAATTACTCTCGAAGGATAACCATACACGATAGCCACAAAAACAAAAACCGTATTCAACAAGCTAATACGCAGGAAATCGACACCGGGTCTGAAATGAGTGACTCGCACGCCTTTTTCCGGATAATAGACATGAATTGGAATCGGAATCAGTGGGATATTTCGCCACGCTGCCCGCACCAGCAACTCCAATTCAGCTTCGTAGCGCGAAGTGAACGAACGCATGCCTCGCATTTGCTTTAATGGATAAAGACGAAATCCGGTTTGCGTGTCGGGCAACTTAATTCCGGTTTGCACGACAAACCAAAAATTGGAAAATTTATTCGCAAAGGTGTTTTTCGCCGGCATATTTTCTTGTTTAAACGACCGGCTACCAATAATCATCGCATCGGGATTGTTCGTTATGGCCTCAATAAATAATGGTAAATCCTCAGCCAAGTGTTGCCCATCGGAATCCATCGTAATCGCATACGAAAAACCCAATTCTTCCGCTTTGTCAAAACCCCGATTGAGAGCATAGCCTTTTCCTCTGTTTTGCGCATAGGAAACGGTGGTCAATTTCGATTGGTAATCTTCCAAAACCTCATTAGTCATGTCTGTTGAGCCATCATTCACCACAATCACCGGCATTGAATAGTGCAACACGGCATCCAGCACCTGTTTCAGGAACTGCTGATTATTGTAAGTAGGTATGACAACACAAATCTCCATATAGCCCTTAATTGTTCATTATTAATTGTTCATTGTTCATTATTAATTGCTAAATACAGGCTTAATTTAGCAAATTGCGCAGTCTCACTATGCACCAAAACCGAAACTTTATATCCCTCCTCCACAGCGGAAATTTTGGAAAACGACACCCGAACAGCATCCACAGCCGTTGGGTCGATGATCGACAGAAATTTCACATTGTGTATTTTTTTGAGGGAAAGCCTTTCTCCGCTATGCAGTTCCATCAATTCCTTGCAAATCTGAATGATGCACACGCCGGGCGTAATCGGATTTTCAGGAAAATGCGCTTTGTAAATAAAATGCTCTTGATTGAGCGAAAGAACGTAGTCAAAATTCGTTCCCTCGCCGGTTGCCTGCTTTATGCTATAAAAATCATCCAATAATTTCATTCTTCGATAAGCTGAAATGAATATTCAATATCCCGTTTCTCATTTTTCAAAATAAAATCTCCGTCCGGCAACTGCTCAAAATGCTTTCCTTTGACGGTTTTTCCATTGGCAGCATCCCAAAGCAAAAAAGCAAAATCCGACTCCACCGTTTTGCGGATATACCATTTGTCCAAAAAGGAAATGGTGTTGTGCAATTTACATTTTCCTTGGGGCGCAACGAAATCGAACGCTTTGACTCCAAACTCGTTAATCAAACTGCCGCGCCACTCATCTTTCAAAGAATTAGGCACGTATTTGACAATCATGATGCCCGATATTTCCGCCTGCCCGGTTTTTATCAACACCCTGAATTTGGAAACCGCCGTCGTATCAAATAGCGTTTTCTCGGACGAAACCGCAGTGTGTTTCGTGGAACCACACGACATTAGCAGACCGAGAAGAAAGCACGTCATTGCGGGCTTGACCCGCAATCCCCTTTTAATCAACAGTGAATTTCGCATTTTCAATCGTTTTATTAAATTGTTTCCCCGTCAACAAAATAGTCGTTGTGTCGCCGTTGGGTTCGTCCATCTCCACATTATCAACCGTATAATCGTTTACATTGAATGTCAGCTTGATGGTCGAAAACATTTTTTTCATCTCTTTTTGAAGAGGAATCAGATTCACGCGCCATTGGTTTTCGCTCCAATAGTAATTGACGGTAAAACTCTTAATGTCTTTCAACCCGGTGCCATTGATGCCATTCATCATGACTTTGACAATCTCCTGAAAAAACCGGCTTGATTTAATATCAATGACATTTTTTTTGCCCGATTCGGCTTGCATCATGATTTTTTTGTCGTTCAGCACAAAGGTATAAATGTAAGGAGAGGTGTATTCCCAACGCAAACAATTGTCGCTGCGATAATACATTTTCCCTTTTGAAATCATTTTTTCATTCAGTATTGACAGCTCCTTGACCTGTTCAAAATTGCAAATCAAACTTTGCATATTAGCCGATGAAGCCGTTATGCGTTCCAACATCAACTGTTTTTGCTCCGAAGTTGCCGGAACAAGTTTTTGTGCATTCACATTTATACTGAAAAACAATACCACTACAAAAAATAATACTCTCTTCATTGTTCTTTATTTTAAACCTAACAGGTTTCAAAAACCTGTTAGATTTGTTAATTATTTCGCAATCAAAACCACGCCTCCCATAATCAACAAAACGCCCACCCACCGAGTCATCGGCACTGTTTCATGAAAAATATAAACCGCAGCCAACATGCCAAAAACATAGCTGAGACTAATCATCGGATAAACCATTGAAAAGTCAAAATGCTTGACAATATATAACCACAACACCGTGGCACCGGCCATACAAATTCCTGCAGCAAGTAACCACCAGTTAGTCAGCAGTTCGTTGAAAAACGTCCGGGTGAAACTGAATTTAGCCATCTGATTCATGGCAAATTTCAAACAAACTTGTCCTCCGGAAAGGAACAGGCATTGGATTGTTGACAATAAAATTATTTTCCACATGATGATAAAAGTATAAACGTATGATTTTTATTTTCAAATTGATTGTAAAACAAAATATGTTTAAAGCCCCCTAAATCCCCCTCGGGGGGACTTGACTTTCTCCCTGAAGGAGGATTGAGGGGGGCTAACAGATGTGCCGGAATGCGTTGCTGATGCAGACAAGTTGCCGCTGCATAAGCACCCAATCCGGGAGCAGTGTAGGATTCTCCAAACAAATGTTTATAGCGGAGCAATTTTTTGCCGGGAAACAATGCCGGGCAAATTTCAGCATAAACCCGGTCGTTTGTCGGCAGTCCGTTGGTTCCAATCATCACGGCGTCGATTTCATCAAGGGAACATTGCACCTCATCTAAAAGCCTCATCAAACTTTCCTTAAGGTTAATCGGATGATAAAGCATCTCCACGCCGCTTATGCGGCAAAGAGCATTGATTTTTTGCTTTGTGCTCAGCATCATGCTAATCGCAGTTTCGCCGCTAAAACTGTTTTCGGTATTGCCCAGATAGCCGATGCGTTGCAATAAGTCAAAGTATTTCGGGGTCATTTCATCGTGCGCACCCACGAGGGCGGTTTGTATCTGTCCGTTTTTCAATTGCATGAAAGCATCTAAGAGAGCGCTCTCGAACGAGATGCCTTTGTGGACGTATGTGGAATTGTAGCCGTGGCAATGGGCATCAATGGCAATGAGCGAGCCGATGGTGTTGTGCGTGGACTGCATAAAATGCGTGGGTTTGAGCAGTGTTTCGCCGTCACGCAACAACGCCTCTAAAAACAGTTCGGAGTTTTCGAGGCAACCCAAGCCTGTGCCGGTAATGATAGCATCCGGATTGGTAATATTTGTTGCTTCCATCACTTGCCGCGAAGTGAGCAGTGCCCGTTTTAGGATTTTCCCCAAACGGCGCGCCATATTCGGTTCAAAATACTGCTTATAATTCGGGTCAATTGCGCAGATATATGGCTCCTGATAGGACAAAGGATTATCCATCCAATCATCAACCAAAGGCGATTGAACGGAAATTTGTTTTGCATCCAAAAGATATACGTTCGTCATAATTTTACACTTTTGAAAATATTAACGTAGTTTCATTTCCGCCAAAACCAAATGAATTAGACAAAACGTGGTGTAATTTAGGGGATTGCGGGTCAAGCCCGCAATGACAAGCGGTGTATGGCGTAAAAGATAACTCCGGCATCGGTGTTGAAAAATTCAGATTGGCAGGGATAAAATCATGCTGCAATGCCAAGAGCGAAATAACCGCTTCCAAGCCTCCTGCCGCACTTGTAGTATGCCCTGTAAATGATTTAGTTGAAGAAACCGGCGGCACTCCGTTTGTGAAAACGCGTTGAATAGCAATGCCTTCGCTCAAATCGTTGTTGCCGGTTCCGGTACCATGGGCATTGATATAATCAATATCTTCCGGTTGCAAATTGGCTACTGCAAGTGCCTTAGTCATAGCCAGATAAGCACCTTCGCCATCGGAAGAGGAAGCCGTTTGATGAAAAGCATCGCAGGTGTTGGCATAACCGGAAAGGCGTGCCAACGGTTTTAAAGGTGTCATTGCGGGCTTGACCCGCAATCTCCTGTTAAAAACCTCTTCCGACTCCAAAACAATATATGCCGCACCTTCGCCCAAATTCAATCCTGCACGATGAGCATCTAATGGCTTACAAGGCTCACGGTCGAGTATCATCAAAGAATTAAACCCATTGAGATGAAATTTGGTGAGAGATTCGCTTCCTCCGGCAACCACCACATCGGCTCGTCCGTCGCGAATCAATTGTGCACCTAACATAATAGCATTAGCCGCTGATGAGCAAGCGGTTGAGATGGTTTCCACCAGAGAGAAAATACCGAAATAATCGGCAATCATTTCCGTACTCGAACCGCAATCGTGTGTCGCGATATAAGCGTCTTTAGTGTTGTCTTCAAAAAAATCCAAGTAATATAATTCGGTTTTATCCATTCCGCCGACAGTGGTGCCGGAGATAAGAGCGATTCGCAATTCTGTCATTTCTGCTACATTTTGTGGAGTTTGCGGGTCAAGCCCGCAATGACGAAGGGCTTCACGCACGGCAAGCATCCCCATCAAAGAAGTACGCGTAGTGACTTCAGTTTCGGGAATATCCAGCAATTGCCTCATTTCTTCGTTCGTCAGTTTTACTTCGCCCACCGGAAATTCGGTGTGTGAAGTTTTCAAATAACGAAGCGGAGCAATGCCTGAGCGTTGTTCCAGCAATGCCGCCAGGGTTTCCTGTTTGTTGTTCCCTATAGCGGAAATTATGCCTGCACCGGTGATTAAAAAATTTTTCATAAAAATTTTTTTAATGAACAATTAACAATTAATAATGAACAATTTGCAAAATCAATGATTGTTCATTATTAATTGTTAATTGTTCATTATTTCTTCCTGTTTGCCTGAATATAATCTGCCAATACTCGGATTGATTGGAAGATTTCGCGCCCTTGTGCCGGATCAGTCAGTTTGATGCCATAGTTTTTTTCCAACAGCACAATCAGTTCCAAGGCATCAATGGAATCCAAACCAAGCCCTTCGCCAAAGAGAGGTGCGTCATCCGCAATATCTTCCGGCTGCAAATCTTCCAAATTTAACACTTCGATAATTTCGCCCTTTAATTTTAAAATCAATTCGTCCATATTTTATTTATTGTTAATTGTTCATTATTAATTGTTCATTATTTTATTAATTTGTTTGATTGAAAAAGGAATTTCAGAAGTTTCCGTTTCGACCAGCATCATAAAAACTTCCTGCGTGCCGTCAAAAGATTCTATCCAAGCCGCTAAAACGGAACGGGTCTTTTTGTCTTGAAAAGCATGATTGACCGTTCTGAATATTTGTTCCGCATCAAATTGTTCGCTGATATAAAAAGAGGTTTCGCCATAGAATTTATTTCGGATGGCGATTTCTCCGGTCACAATATTCGGAAGCGTATAAACAAAAGCCGCCGGGCTTGGGAAATAGTTCTTGTTATCCTGTATCGTTGCTTGATAGGCGGTGTCGGCTTCCAGCGATGCGCTCCGGTTGAAACCGATAACCGCCAAATCTTCTCGCGGAACGAAGCGCGACGGGTCGTCTTTGAAAATCAGTTCGGATGCCAAAAATCCTAATTTCGACAGATTATCCATTTTAAAAAATTTCGGATAATCTATTCCCAATGACCTGTAGACAGAGGTAAGGTATTCCTTGCCGTCAATCATCGGCGATGGATTGATTAGATGACGATATGTTTTTATATATAAATTCATTCTGTTTTATTGAATAATAATGCGGCATTGCAACCGCCGAAACCGGACAACATTTTTATGAAATACGACTTTTTTGTCGGCATCATTTGATTGACAATAGTTAGAGAGCAATCATCCGCTTTGTTTTCAAATCCTCGTGTCGGCAGAATGGTGTCGTCCAACAAAGCGTGCATGGACACGATACTTTCCAAAACTCCGGCAGCACCTAATGTATGACCAAAACAGCCTTTCAGGCTGTTCACCGGAACAGCATCCATTCCGGCGCGAGCAATAGCAATGGCCTCCATGTTGTCGTTGTAGGGCGTTGCGGTGCCGTGGGCATTGATAAACGCAATTTCGTCCGGCGTAACATCCTGTAATATAGAGCGCAATGCGCGGTAACTGCCTTCGCCGGTTCGCGATGGACCGGAAATATGATTGGCATCGTTGCGGATGGCTCCGCCGACTAATGTCATTGCGTTGCGGGCTCCGACCCGCAATCCCCCGCCATACGATGCTCCATTTGCATAAATAATGGTCGCAGCGGCTTCTCCCAAATTCAATCCTGTGCGATTTGCATTGAACGGGCGGCATGGCTCGGGCGATAAGGCTTTGAATGATTGGAAGCCGGAGATAATAAATTTGGACAACATATCTGCACCAATGACTACGGCATAATCATACGCTCCCGATTCCAATTCGCGCATAGCAGCAATTTGTGCACAAGCACCTGAAATGCAGGCATTGGAAACAAGTATCGGCGTGTTGGGATTTTTGAAATAGTTAACAATCAATTGCGCCGATTGCCATAAATACAATGAATAATTAACAATTGACAATGAACAATTTTTGTCTTCCCTCATTGTTAATTGTTCATTATTCATTGTTAATTGTTCAACATTCCCCTTTGTGGATGAAAATATGAACAAAACACGCGGATTGGCAAGGTCAATTTGCGCCTCCTTGTTTGCCGATAGAACTGATAAAATAGATGCTTTTTCGAGAACTGTTAGACTTTCCAAGTTTAGACTTTCCAAGTTTTGAAAACTTGGAAAGTCTGTTCTTGAAAATTCATCGTTCAACCGTTCTTTGTCGATAAGAGAGGCGATAAATGGCTCCGGAGCATCCATACAAGAATCGTAAAGACGCAAGCCGGAACGTCCGGATTTGACAGCCGAGTAGTTTTCGTCTGTCGTAAATCCCAACGCCGATATAATATTATCGCCTATCCTAACTATCATAGCAGCCCCATTTTTTGTTTCCACGCTTCATAAAAGGGCGGATTAGTCCACACTAACTGATAATTTTTATCTAAAAACACCTGTGTTGATGAGCCGGTAGCCACCAGCGAATTATCGGCAGTGTCAAAAATTTCGTAATCAAAAACAATCTTTGCCGCCTCAGTATAGCGATAGGAAACTTCCACACGGGCTGTCTTCCCATAAATCAACGGACGTTTATAGCTAAACTTCAAATCCACCAACGGCGCATAATAATCGTTGCCGAAAATATCCAAATAAGCCAGACCGTATTTTTTTCCAAACGCTTCGCGAGCATCCTCAAAATAAAGGGCATACGACCCATGCCACACGATACCCATCGAATCCACTTCGCTGAAACGGATTTTGATTTCGGTGGAGGCTTTTAATTCTTCATTACTCATTGTTCATTGTTCATTATTTCCGTAGTTGCTATTTTCATTTCGCAGGAAGCTATTAATTCTTCTCCGGCGGTAACGGTCGCATTAACTAATGTCATTTGAAAAACTTCCTTTATGGCAATAATTTGAGTCGTTAATAATTCGCCTGTTTGAGGCAAACGTAAGATTTCCAGATTACGAATAGCACCTATAAATCCTAACGTAATTTCTTTGTGATTGATATATTTGTTGATGTAACCAATGCGAGCGGCACACGTCTGGGCAATATTTTCTATCAATCCCGATTCGGTAAACCGTCCGTCATCACAAAAAACAGTATCCGCTTTAACAGCATAAGATGTGCGAGTCACCTCGAAATCGAAGTGCAGCAATTTATCCACCGTCACAAACGGCAACCGTTGCGGCAAAATCCCCAATATATCAATCTCCTCAAAATTGTTCATTTTTCATTTTTTTTTACACACCAAAATCGAATGTCCCTGCCCCAAGCTGTCATGAATTTCTTCCACAGTCAATCCTGCTGCATTGACGCAACGAATCATGTCGTCGGAATGATACATTTTGCTGTTGCCGTTGGCTAAAGCGGTGAAATACAAGCTGATTTGCGTGAGGCAATAGGCTGCGGTTTCAAATCGCTGTCTGTCCCAGAATGTCTCCATGATGCAGAGTAGAGAATCCTCGCTCATTGATGCAGCCGCCCGGGTGAGAATGCTTGTTACTTCTTCTTCGGAGAAACAATCGAGGAACTGGCTCATCCATATCACATCGAATCCGGTTGGGAACGGCACTGCCTTGTCCAAGAGATTCACGCCGTGTCCGAAAATGCGGTCTGCGCCTTTTTCCCCGGCGGTTTGCTTGCGCATCAATTCCAATTGTTGCGGCAAATCCATGATGGTAACTTTCACCGCCGGATTGTAATCGACACAGCGCAATGCCCAGCGTCCGGTGTTTCCGCCAACATCCAGCAAGGTGTCCGGTTGGTGGTCGAAAACGATTTTCAAGGCTTCTTCAAATGAACTGTCGGAATAGAAATGGTCAAAACCGAACCAACTGTCCTGCACTTGCTTGGGCAAACTTGATAAGCCTTCATAAATCGTAGGCCAGTTGCCAAACACTTTCAAACCTTCGGGTTTACCATTTAGAAGGGCTTCTTCCAAGTTAAACCAGCCTAAATAGTTGACATCGTGGTTGAAATCCATATTGACTTTCACCGCCGGGTCGTTGAGTAAAAACCAAGCCGCTTTGGATGCCTCGAAACGATTATCTTTGCAATGCACCGTTCCAATGGTCAACGACGATTCCAACAGGCATTGAACAGCATAGCGGGAAAGTTTGGTTTTTTCCGCCACTTCCTCTAAAGTCAATCCTTTGGGGGAATCCAACAACATTTGTAAGATGCCGAATTTCACCATCAGTCGCGACACTTGGAATACAATCGGGCCAAACGCGATTTCATGCGCCAAACGCTGCGCCTCCAAGGCTCTCATATTCTCTGCGGAATACCTTTTTTCTAAAGCGGGAAACAGTTTCATGTTTAATCAATTAATTTTTCCAAAATTCATAATAGTTGAACCACTGTTCGGGATATTCCTTTACAATGGATTCTGCTTCTTTCACATACGCACGAACGTAGCTGGCCGTTTTTTCACGCTTCGTTTCGTTTTCCTTAGTATCTATTTTTAGCGGCCTTACATATATCGTATATTTTTTAGCGGCTGTTTTCATCACAAAAACAGATAATATTTCGACCTCAAAAGTGGTTGCCAACGCAAATGCACCTATCGGAAAATCAGCTTTTCCGTTTAGAAAATCACATTCCACACTTTTGGCAGAACCCAAATTCCGGTCGCAAGGCATACTCACGATTTCCCCCTTTTGCAAAGCGGCATTGACAGCAAATAAATGTGACATATCCGGCAATAAGGGAATGAGGTGTATATTGTTTCTACCCAAGACCTTAGCTCGATTATTTTGCACCGTTTGCGTTTCTCCGGCATAAACCAACGCATTGAACTTTTTCTTTTCCGAACGAAGAAAATAACCGCCAATCTCAAAATTTCCAATATGCGAACCGGCGATGATGAACCCCTTTTCTCCATCTGCTAATCGCAGAAAATGTTCATAACCCACTAATTTTACATCGAAAATATCTTTTTTTCCGGCAAAAACCGCGAACCGATCTAAAATGACTTGCCCAAAAACAAAATGATTTTTATACGTCCAAATCAGCGATTTAAAGCAAGAATAATTGATTTGTTGGCGGAAATAATGATAAATGGCTTTCGCGTGTTTAGCCGCAAAGAGCATATAGAACGGAACAACCAGCGACATCAGAAAATAACCAACTCGAATGTCAAAAAACTTAAACAGGGCAATGAGTCCCCATTGTCCTAAAAAGCTCCCGCCAGTGTTCCCTGCCCACTTCCGCTTCTCCATTATTCATTGACTTTCGATTCGATATAATCGCAAAATTGACTCAGATTTTGTATCTCTGCCATTTCCTCCGCCTTGATTTTAAATCCAAAATGGCGTTCAACAATGACAACAATATCAACAAAATCAAGGCTGTCAATGCCTAAATCATCTTTCAGCAACGCTTCAGGCTTAATCGCCGACTCCTCCACTTCGATTTCTTCAATTAAAAAGTTTTTTACAATTTCTTCTATTTCTGCTCTTTTCATATTTTAATTAATTGTTCATTATTCATTGTTAATTGTTCATTTTTTTAATCACCAGCGCACTATTCGTCCCGCCAAACCCAAAAGAATTTGACAAAAACAAATCAATCTTTTTTTCTGTTGTTTGCGTTGCCAAATTGAGATTGCGAGAATAGTCATCCGGCTCTTCAAAATTGATGTTTGGCGCCACAAATGAGTTTTGCATCATCAAAACAGAATAAATGATTTCACTGGCACCTGCCATCCAACACTCGTGACCGGTCATGGATTTCGTCGAACTGATGAGCGGACGAAATGCTCCAAACAGTGTGTCAAGCGCAACAGCCTCTGTTGCATCACCTTGCGGAGTGGAAGTGGCGTGTGCATTGACATAATCAATGTCGGAAGCTGCCACGCCCGCATCGTCCAAAGCCCTTTGCATCGCAATCACGCAACCCGTATCGCTGGGTTGCGAAATTTGTTTGCCGTTAGAAGAAAATCCGTAGCCGACCACTTCGGCAATAATATTAGCGCCACGCGCTTTGGCGTGTTCGTATTCCTCTAACATCAAACTTGCCGCACCGCCCGAAGGCACCAATCCATCCCGATTTTTGTCGAACGGACGACTGGCTTTGGTCGGCGCATCGGTGCGAATGGAAAAAGCACTCAGCCCGTCGAAACTGCCCATCGAAAGATAGTTTGTTTCTTGCGCTCCTCCGCACAAAACCATGTCTTGCAAGCCTTGTTTGATAAACATATAGCCCAAACCAATCGCATGGGAGCCACTGGCACAAGCTGCGCTGATGGTCATATTCACCCCGCGCAATTTGAATATGGTCGAGAGATTCATGGTGACGGTTGAGTTCATCGACTGAAAAATCGCTCCGGAACCCATCAAAGTGGTATCCTTTTTCTCAACGGCAATTTGATGTGCTTCAATCACAGCCTTAGCCGAAGAATCATTTCCATAAAAAATGCCAATCTCGTTATCTTCTAAATATTTTTCATCAATTTCTGCATTGCGCATAGCCTCTACAGTTGCGATATAAGCATATTCGCCCTCTTCGGCAAGTCCGATACGCAAACGCCGGTCAAGCACGCCTTTCAATGTCGGACGTTCCACAATTCCGGTCAAGGGTGAGCGATAGCCATATTCCGTGCGAGCAGGGTCAATTCCAATGCCGGATTTCCCTTCGTACAACGAATTTTTCACTTCTTCCAAATTCTTACCTATGCAGGAATAAATTCCCATTCCTGTTATTACTACACGCCTCATTTGTCTGAACTATGATTTTCTAATGATTTGATTGATTTTTTGATTATTCTACAATCCGCCGCTAATATTTATTACTTGCCCCGTAATGTAGCTTGCTTTTTCGGACGCTAAGAAACCTACCAATTCGGCTACTTCTTCCGGTTTTCCGAAACGATTTGCGGGAACAAGTTTTTTGAGTTCATCCTGATTCAAATCTTTTGTCATATCCGTTTCGATAAAACCGGGAGCAACGGCATTGACCGTCACACGCTTTTTGGCCGATTCTAAGGCTAATGCTTTCGTCAAGCCAATAATACCTGCTTTTGCTGCGGAATAATTGGTTTGCCCGGCCATTCCCGTCACGCCGGAAATGGATACCACATTTATAATGCGCCCGAATTTTTTGTTCATCATATATTTTACCAACAGGCGAGTGATGTAAAAAGCACCATTTAAGCTGGTATTGAGCACATCGTTCCATTCATCATCGGTCATCCAAAACAAGAGATTGTCTTTTCTGATACCGGCATTGTTGACCAACACCTCAATATAAGCCTCCGGATTTTGCGCCATCCAAGTTTCCAACGCAGTATTCACTTCATGGACATTGGCAACATCAAACGGCAACAATTGACCTGCGCCACCCTTTTCAATAATGACATCCAAGGTTTTCTGCGCTTCTTCCCGGTTGGATTTATAATTAATAAGTACACAATAGCCCTGAGATGCCAACTGCACGGCAATTGCCCGCCCAATCCCACGCGAACCACCCGTAACCAAAGCATATCTATTCATCTGTAATTCGTAATTTTTAATTTTTTCAGGTATTGATTCATCCGCGCAATATCCTCATATTTAGGCGTATCTTCGATAAATACCGGAAAAAATGCCCGAATATCCGTATAGATTTCTTTGCCTACATCGGACAGTTGGTCTTGTATCTTCAAATAGTCAATCGCCTGAACTATCGCCATGAAATGAATGCTCATGACCTGAAACGCATTTTCGATGACCGTTTTCGTAATCTGTGCGGCATTCGTTCCCATACTCACAATGTCTTGATTGTCATTGTTGTTGGGGATGCTGTGGATATACATCGGATTGGATAGCGTTTGTGATTCGGCGGTGGTTGAAGTAGCCGTAAATTGAGCCGCCTGCAAACCATAATTCAAGCCTTTTACGCCCAAATTGACGAAAGGTGGGAGAATGTTGTTTATCCGGTCGTGAAAAAGGTAATTCATTTGTCGCTCGGCAAGCATCGTCAGTTTGGTGATGGCTATTTTCAATTTATCCATTTCAAAAGCCACATAATCGCCGTGGAAATTGCCGCCGTGAAAAACATTGCCTGCCACGCGATCCACAATCGGATTGTCGCTGGCGGAATTGACTTCATTCAGCAACACGGTTTCCGTATTACTGATTTCATCCCACACCGGACCCAGAATTTGGGGCACGCACCGCAAAGAATAATATTCCTGCACCTTGTCTTTGATGTATTCTTCATTGGTACGTTGTTGGTAGAAGAAGTCTTCTCTTTTTCGGATGCGTTGCGTTCCCGACAAGGTTTTTCGCATTTTTTCAGCCACAGCCAGCTGTCCCGGATGCAATTTCGTCCGGTTCAGTTCCGGAGAAAAATAGTCATCGAAAGAGGCGGTTATTTCGTTGACCATACAGGACGAGATGATTCCTAAATCCAATAATTTCTTGGAATAAATGAGATTAATCAGCCCGATTCCGGTCATTGCCGAAGTGCCGTTGCACAAGCCCAATCCTTCGCGGATGTGCATTTGAATGGGTTTCAAGCCCAATTTATCCATTACCGGTTTGGTCGGTTGGCGTTCGCCTTGATAAATCACTTCGCCTTCGCCAATCAAACACAGAGCCACGTGCGCCAATTGCACCAAATCGCCGCTGGCCCCCACGCTACCGTGTTCAAAAATCAACGGAGTGATGTCGTGATTGATAAACTCCACCAAGAGATTCACGATGTCGGGATGAATGCCCGAATAGCCTTGCAAAAAGGTGTTCAAACGCGCCAACATCACCGCTTTGACATACATCGGTGGTACTAAACTCCCCGTTCCCGTACTGTGACTGCGAATAATATTGTATTGAAGTTGTGCACGAAATTCATCACTGACGCGGTATTGCGCCATCGGACCAAATCCGGTATTAATTCCATAGATCAGTTTTTCTTCTGAAAACTTTTTAAGAAAGTCAAATCCTTTTTTTACATTGTTTAATACTTCGTTGTCTAAACCGATTTTCTCGTTTGCAAAGAGAATAGCATCAATTTGATTGAGTTGTAATTCCTTTATAGTAATTCCCATTTTTATAATTCATTTTTGAAAATAAAAAAGCGTAGACAAAACTCTGACTTATCTGTTATATGAGGTTCTTGACTACCTTGCTGCCAGATAAATGAGTAAGGTCCACGCCAAGCGGCGTGAACGTCAACACTTTACTCATGGCAGCATTGAAATTGTCGAAATTTCGTAACCCAAAATATAAGCTAAACGCTTTTTCAACTATGTTTTACTGTGCTACACGCACATTTTTTCTTTATTTATATCATAAGCAAATCTATTTTAATCTATATGAGCGTGCAAAGGTAAATGTTTTTTCCTAATAATCCAAAAAAAACACTAAATTTTCGGCCTGGCAACAAAAATAGAGCCATAGTCGGCTTAATCTTTTTTGAGGTGCCATTATTTCGCAAACGGTTGCCACAATAATCATTTTTTGGATAAAAATTATTAACTTTGCGCCCTGAATTTTATTCAAAAGATTAGTAATAATATGAATTTCATATTTTTTTCGCCCCATTTCCCGCAAAATTCTACGGATTTTTGCCTTGCCCTGAAACACGCAGGGGCAAATGTGCTCGGCATCGGCGATGCTGATTATGACGTGTTGAATCCGGTGCTGAAATCGGCATTGACAGAGTATTATCGTGTTTCAAACATGGAGGATTATGACCAAGTGTTGCGAGCGACAGGATTTTTTACGCATAAGTATGGGAAAATTGACCGGTTTGAATCGCTGAATGAATATTGGTTGGAGTTGGAAGCCAACATCCGAACGGATTTCAATATTGTCGGCACCAAAAATGATTTCATCCAAAACCTGAAACGGAAGTCTTTGATGAAATCTTTTTTTGAAAAAGCAGGCGTCCAGACCGTCCAATGCCACAAATATAAGGATAAAAAAAGCGCTTTGAAGTTTATTCGTGAAGTTGGATTCCCTGTCGTGGTGAAGCCGGATTCGGGTTCCGGAGCCGGTTTTACCTATAAAATTGACAACGAAGCAGAGTTTGAAGCTATTGTGACCGACAAACATTTGCAAAATACCGAATTTATCATCGAGGAATTTGTGGACGGCATTATCCTCACTTACGACGGATTAGTGGATATTGACGGCAAAATAGTGTTTGAAAACAGCCATCTTTTTGAGCAAAGCATCATGCAAGTGGTGAATACGGACGATAATTTGTATTATTTTTGTCTTCCGGACATTGACCCCAAAGTCCGCGAAGCCGGTCGAGCCATATTAAAAGCATTTGACGTGCGCGAAAAATTTTTCCATCTGGAACTGTTTCAGCGGAAACGGGACAATGCAATCGTCGCGTTGGAAATGAATATGCGCCCTCCCGGAGCTTGGATGACGGATGCGATCAACTATTCTCACGATACAAATATATATAAGCGGTGGGCAGAAATGATTGTGCAACGGAAGGCCGACAAGCAAGGCAAAGGGAAGTATTTCACAGGCTATGCCAGTCGAAAAAATCGTAAAAACTATGACTTTTCTCATGAGGATATATTGAAGACCTTTGGCGATAAGATATTGTATTTCAATGAAATAGAGGATATATTCAGTCGTGCCATGGGTAATCGTGCCTACCAATTTCGAACCAAGACTTACGACGAAGCGAAAGCGATGGTTGAATACATACAAAAAGAAAAATAACTCACTAATATGCAAATTACTTATCACAAAGAATATAGCCAACAACTTGGCAGGGACATGGAATACAAGGTCTATGGGCACAAAGGAAAGCCGGTGCTTGTTTTTCCGACTTCCAACGGGCGTTTTTATCAATACGAAGAATTTGGGATGATTGATGTCCTCCGCGGATTTATCGACAGCGAAAAAATTCAAATATGGACAGTAGACGGCATTGATGAGGAAACTTTTTTCTCAACGAGTTGGGATCGTTTGGCGGCGATAAAGCGCCACGAGCAGTATTTCAACTATGTCAAAGACGAATTGATTCCATCCATTCTTTGGCACAGCAAACAGAATAACAACAACGACGACCAAAAGCTTTTGCTCACAGGTTGCTCCATGGGAGCTTATCACGCGGCAAATTTCTTTTTTCGCTATCCTTGGACGGTTGATACGGTGATTGCATTGAGTGGCTTATATTCCACCGACGATTTTTTCGGCGACTACAAACCGCTTGAGGTTTACTTAAATTCCCCGATTGATTATTTGGCTAACAACCATGATGACAATTATTTAGAGCGATTTAGACAGGCTCGTTTGATTTTTTGTTGCGGTCGGGGGGCTTACGAAGACGAAATGGTGCGGGACACTCACCAACTTCAAAACGTGTTGCAAAGCAAAGGAGTTCCGGCCTGGTTTGATTTTTGGGGCACAGACGTGAACCACGATTGGGATTGGTGGAAAAAACAAATAGTCTATTTTTTAGACCAAATATTGTGAAAATCTGAAATCTTTTTTTTACCTTTGTCCCGTAGCATATTTTAGTGAAAAATGAAAAAAATAATTGCAATTTATTGCAGCCTGTTCTTGGCGATTGTTTTCACAGCCTGTTCGGTTTCCTATGGCTTTCAGGGCGGGAAATTGAATTACGACATTGTGAAAACCATTACGATACAGGATTTCGTGAACAGAGCCCCGTTGGTAAATCCCGATTTGGCACCCACGTTTGACCGCGCGTTGCGTGATCGTTTCGTGGAGCAGACCCGTCTGACAGCGGTTGATAACAATGCCGACATTGAAATAGAGGGAGAAATCACCGGTTACGGCATCATGGGAACCGCCGTCAAAGAGGATGCCTACGCTTCGCAAACGCGTTTGACAATCAGCATTCGCGTGATTTACACCAACAACAAAGAAGAGGGCAGCGATGTAGACCAAACATTTACGGCTTTTCGGGAATTTCCGGCGTCCAGCAGTCTGGAAGAGGTACAAGGCTCCTTAGTCAGCGAAATTGTAACGGAATTGGTGGATATGATTTACAATGCTACCGTTGCGAATTGGTAAATAAATAAGTTAAATGAGAAAAAGCTATGCAAGTCCAAGATAATACACATAAAGAACTCCAATTTTTGTTTTACGACACCCCACAGGAAAATGTAAAAATAGACGTGGTGGTAAAAGACGAAACCATTTGGCTTACGCAAAAGGCAATGGCTATGCTCTTCGATGTGCAAGTGCCGGCAATCAGCAAACATTTGAAAAATATTTTTCAAGAAGGCGAACTTGATGAAAAAGTGGTTGTTTCCATTTTGGAAACAACCACAGAACACGGCGCCATAGAAGGGAAAACGCAAATTCAGCAAACGCAGTTTTACAATCTTGATGCGATTATTTCGGTCGGCTATAGAGTAAATTCCGCCAAGGCAACCCAATTTAGAATATGGGCAACTAAAACCCTCAAGGAGTTTATTACAAAAGGATTTGTACTTGATGATGAACGATTGAAACAAGGGAAAACAGCTTTTGGTCAAGATTATTTTCGTGAATTGTTGGAGCGTGTCCGTTCCATTCGTGCAAGCGAACGCCGTATTTGGCAACAAATTACCGATATTTTCGCTGAATGTAGTATTGATTATGACCTCAATTCTCCCGTTACTCATGATTTTTATGCAATGGTGCAAAATAAATTTCATTTTGCTATTGTTGGCCAAACGGCTGCCGAAATCATCTACACCCATGCCAACAGGAATAAAGAAAATATGGGATTGAGTACTTGGAAAAATGCTCCCAACGGTCGCATACTCAAATCTGATGTTACGATAGCGAAAAATTATTTGCCCGAAAAAGATATTAAACGCTTGGAAAGAGCTGTGACCGGATATTTCGATTATATTGAAGATCTGATTGAACGTGAAAATTCGTTCTCTATGAAAGAATTTGCAATAAGCATTAACGAGTTTTTGGCTTTTAGAAAATATCAAATTCTGACCGACAAAGGAAAGATCTCTAAGCAACAAGCCGACAAAAAAGCCGAAGCAGAATATGAGGAGTTTAATAAATATCAAAAAATCGTTTCTGATTTCGACAAGGAAATAAAACGATTAGAGCACACAAAAACACCATGCAAACACAAGAAGTAATAAATCTGATAACTCAAAAGCAGTCTTTGACAGAAAAAACATTGTCGAAATTGCAATTGCTCACGGAAGAGTATCCGTATTTTACGGCAGCACAAGTGCTTTTTACGCTCAATTTGAAGAACCAAAAAGATAGTCGTTTCAATGCAAATCTGCGAAAAGCAGCTTGTTATATTGGCGACAGGCGACAGCTGTTTAATCTCACGGAACCCCCAGTATCTATTACCAATCACCAATCATCTGATATAAGTGATCCGCTGTCGGACGTTGATGAGGGGGAATTGTATTTGCCCGAAAAGCAACCCGTTGGGGAATTGCAGGTCGAGCCGGCAATGACGACAACGGCGGTGATAGATTCTTTTTTGGCGCAACAACCGGAGGGGCAGACTACTGAGTTGATTTATGCACCTTCTGCCGATTATGCCGATCAATTTTTGGGAGATGTCGAAAATCTTGATGAAAGCGTTGATACAGAGAGCTTTTTCTCTGAAACTTTGGCAAAAATTTACATCAAACAGAAAAAATATGACAAAGCTTTGGAAATTATTTACAAATTAAATTTGCATTATCCGGAAAAAAGTCGTTACTTTGCAGACCAAATTCGATTTTTGGAAAAATTGATTACTAATTCAAAAAAATAAAGTTAGAAATGTATATTTTTATTACAGTATTAATTGTGGTGGTGGCTATTTTATTAGCCCTAATCGTGGTGATTCAAAATTCTAAGGGCGGCGGTTTGGCTGCCGGTTTCGCGTCGTCTAATCAAGTAATGGGCGTGCGCAAAACCAATGATGTGCTCGAAAAAGCCACGTGGTGGTTGGCAACAATCGTTGTTGTTTTGTGTTTAGGGGCTTCTTTCACCATGAATCGCGGAGTGATTCTTGAATCGGACGATGTGACGAAAGAACTTCTTGAGATCGCGGTGCCGCAACAAAATGCGCAAGCACCGCAGTTTCAGCCGACTGTCACAGAAGAAGCTCCTGCTACTCCGGCACAGAACGCGCCACAACAGTAATTGCATTGCTCTTTGAACAGTAATCCTCAATGATGCTGTCCAAAACGCCTCGGGATCTGTCCTTGCGAGTGCAACAAAGCAATCCGGTAGCTCTACAGTCATACTGTAAGGCTAGGATTGCTTTGTTGCATGGACCGGGTAATTAATTATGATTGCGGATAATCATGATATTAATTGTTTCGCGGCAAAATTTATTCGTCTTTTTTGCCTTGCTTCTGCTCCATCAGATAGGCGATTAGTAACCCTAAGCCGCCGAAGATGGTAATGAAAGAGAAATACAAGACAAATAGAAGTTGTTCTATATGCAGCCAATTATCCAATTTGCGGAAATTTTGAGTGAGAAACGCGTCAAAAAGATAGTACTCGAGAAAGAAAGCCACGATGCATCCCAATCCCACTCCTACCAACAACAACGCAATTCGCAACGTCCGAGAACCATAATCCCGTCTGCCAAACGAAAGTTCCGGAAGATTGATTTTCCCTCCATTTTCTTTGTTTTCAAAAATAAGCGGAAGTTTTTCCAACAAAGTTAGCCGCTCTTGCTTTTTTACAAACAACCCAGTCAACTTGTAAATCCCCAATACAATAAACCCAATAACCAGAATGGGCGTTAAATCATGAATCATAATCTTTAATTTTAATTTGTGAATAATAAATTTGTTTACATTTCTTTGACGCAATTAAATGAAAATGGTTACATTTGTAACCAAAATTGGCCGTTTGCGTCTAAATAAATATGGAACACGTCAATGACAATTTTAATATACAACAGGCAAGAGGCGGCGACACACGTGCTTTTACAGCCATTGTATGCAAATATCAAAGCGTGGTCTTGACCATCGTGACAAAGATAGTGGGCAATCGGGAGGAGGCGGAAGACATTACGCAAGAGGTGTTTATCAAGGTTTTCAAATCGCTGGAGCAGTTTAAGGAAGAGGCACAATTTTCGACTTGGCTCTATCGCATCGCCTACAACACCACTCTTTCGGAATTGCGAAAACGCAAACTCTATTTCACGCCCATAGAGGATGAAACGCTGGCG
>BNTP01000007.1 GCA_025996695.1 Bacteroidia bacterium
TAAATACTTGTTTGGTTTGAATAGAGGCTGTACTTTTGTTCTCGAAATGAAATCAGCTTCATTTCACGAAAATAAAAAAACGAGGATTCTTAACAGGAATCCTCGTTTTTGGGTAAAAATGGGGGCGAAAAATTCGGGGGTTGAGGGGATTTTCAAAGGTAGTGCTTGGGGCGGAAAAGGGAAAGTTTGGGGATCAGCAAAAATCCCGAGCATCGAGAAGGTGATAGGTGAACGATGAAAGATGTCAGCCCTCGCGGGCTTCCGCCTTTTACCTTTTACCTTTTACCTTTTACCTTTTACCTTTTACCTTTTACCTTTCACCTTTTGCAATTTTTATTCCACTGATTATCAGCAATTTACAAAAAGCCACCGAAAATAATCCCCAAAATATTTGGAAGTTCTACGTGAAACACGTAACTTTGCGCAAAATAAATAGCAATACGCAAGAAACGCACAAAGCAATGGAGCAATTAACACCGCAAGAAGAACAATTGATGCTCTATATTTGGGAGCATGGAAAGGGGTTTGTGAAGGAGTATCGGGAGATGTATCCCGACCCGAAACCACCTTATACGACTGTTGCAACCATTATTAAGAAGTTGGAGGCTAAAGGCTATCTCACGTCCAAGCTCTATGGCAACACTTACGAGTATCGCCCGAAAGTGAAACAATCGACGTACAAAAGTCAATACTTGTCGGAAATAGTGAACAACTATTTTCAAAACTCTTATAAAGAAATGGTAAGCTTCTTCGCTCAAGAAGAACGATTATCACAAAAAGATTTGGAAGAAATCATTCAAATGATTAAAAACCGTCAATCATAGTATTATGGAACTGTTAGTCTATCTCATCAAGGTTAATGTCGGTATTCTGTTCTTATACAGCTTTTACCGCCTGTTTTTGCGGAATGATACATTCTTTCGTCGGCAACGCATTTTTCTGCTTTCGGTCGTGTTCATTGCCTTTTTATTTCCCTTGGTGGAGATTTTAAGAAATAGGTTATCGCCGGAAGCTGTTTCGGAAACAACCGGTTTGCCGATGATGTATTTGGACGAAATCATTATCACGTCAAGCGGAACTCCTGCTTCGGATTCTTTTTCTCTCCCTCAAATCGTGTCTATCATCTATTTTGCAGTCGCCTTAGGCTTGATTATCCGAATTTTGCTACATTTAATAAGCATTCTGTTGGTTGTAAGAAAAACCACCAAAACGGAATTGTATAACACTTCAATCCGTACCAAAGAAGGACTTCAAACACCGTTTTCATTTTTCGGATGGATTGTGTTAGACCCTGCACAATACAAAGAAAAAGAACTGAAAGAAATTCTTTTGCACGAACAAACACACGTCCGGCAAAGTCATTCGTTCGATATGATGTTATCCGAACTGATTTGCACGTGCTGCTGGTTCAATCCATTCGTTTGGTTATTGAAAAAAGAAATTCGCGTCAATCTGGAATATTTGGCGGATCAAGCCGTTCTGCAATCCGGATGTGAGGTGGAACATTACCAGTTTCACTTATTGCAACTTTCTTATTCTAAGGCTATAGCACAAATAACAAATCATTTCAATGTATCACCTTTAAAAAAACGAATTTTCATGATGAACAAAAAACAAACTTCACGCCAAAGTATGTGGAAATATACTTTGCTGGTTCCGGTCATCGCCCTGTTGGCATGGTTCAATTTCTCGTTGAAAGCGGAATCCCCTATTTTTACGCCTATTCAAGAGGCAATGAATGAAACGGCTCCCATTGTGGAAGCCCCCACTGCGACAGAGAGCATGCCGGTCAATCAACTTCAAATAAAGACTATCGAAGGCGGTGAACTTGTTAAGGGCAAGCCACTCTATTTCGTTGATGACAAGGAAGTTGCCGACATTTCAGATTTAAAGTCGGAAAATATTTTCTATGTGTCCGTAATGAAAGACACTATGGCGACAAATCTCTATGGGGAACGGGCTAAAGACGGTGTGGTCTTGATTACGACAAAAAAGGCAAATGTGCCACCACCACCCAAATTAAAACAAATCTATCCTCATGCACAAGTTGATCCGTCTTTTCCGGGCGGAAAAGACGCACTTATGCAATGGTTGTCAAAGAACTTAATCTATCCCACAGAAGCAGCGAAACATGGCATTCAAGGCAAGGTATTTGTACGTTTCGTTGTTGACGAAACAGGGAAAGTAGGCCAGGCAACGATTCTTAAAGGGATTGAAACTCCGGCACAGAGTTACTCCTACACAGACTCTGAAACTAAAGAGCAGATAACTGTTGGTATTGAAACGTTCAAAGCAGGTGCGGAACTGTTAAATGCGGAAGCTTTGCGTATCATCAACGCCATGCCAAATTGGGTACCGGGCAAGCATGATGGCAAAGCTGTAAACTGCTATTTTAATCTTCCTATCTTGTTTAGACTGTAATAATCGGCAGATTAGGTTTTGTGAGCTAAATCTCTTATTGAGGAGCTATTTTTAGCCTCACAGGGACTGTGCTCCGCTTCGAAAAAGGGAAATTTGTCGTGCACCCGTGAAATTTTACGTTAAATCCAGCAAGCCCTCAGGCAATTCCAAGTGGATTTGTTTTTGTTTTTCGTCAATAGATGTGATAAAATCCGTGTTGGCAGGAATCAACAATTCGTCGTCAGGCGTTTCTACAATAAATAAGGTATTAGGCGTGGAGTCATCCACAGCTGAAATCTTGCCAATTTCACCTGCGGTTTTATCAAACAATGTGTAGTCGAGAAAATAATCCCATGTCAGATTTTCGTGGTGGGGGTTAGCGGTCGCGCCCGCAATGACGGTTGCGCGTTTGTCAAAATAGACGTCTTTATTGACTAACGGACGGACTGCTTCGTCAGAACTGATGTTTTTTAGGCGAACATACGCCGTTGTGTCGGATATAAAACGCGATTCAATCACTCGAAATGGCACAAAGATGTTGTCTAATTCGCAGACGAGGAAAGCCCCCCCCCGCCCCCCCTCAGGGGGGGAGTCCAAAGCCCCCGTGAGGGGGGTGAGAGGGCTTGTGAAACTCAACTGTATTTCGCCGGATACTCCGTGCGGTTTGTTGAATTTGCCGATTTTAACCAAGTCGTTTCGCCGTATCATTCTCGTGTGATTTGTGCACCGATGGCGTTCAGTCGTTGGTCGATATTCTCGTAGCCGCGGTCAATTTGTTCAATATTGTGAATTTTGCTGGTGCCTTGTGCGCTCATAGCAGCAATCAGCAGGGCGATTCCGGCACGAATATCGGGTGATACCATGTTGGCCGCTCGCAGTTTGTACCGTTTGTTGGCACCAATGACAGTGGCACGGTGCGGGTCACAAAGGATGATTTGTGCCCCCATATCAATCAACTTGTCCACAAAAAACAGGCGGCTTTCAAACATTTTTTGATGAATGAGCACGCTGCCGTTGGCTTGTGTGGCAATCACTAAAAAGACACTCAGCAAGTCGGGCGTCAATCCCGGCCAAGGCGCATCGGCAATCGTCATAATTGACCCGTCCATAAACGTGTCAATCGTGTAATTGTCCTGTTTCGGAATCACAATGTCGTCACCCTCTTGATTGACGGTGATTCCAAATCGACGAAAAGCGTCCGGAATGATGCCCAAATTATCGTAGGACACGTTTTTGATGCGTAGTCCGGAACCTGTCATCGCAGCCATGCCAATAAAACTGCCCACTTCAATCATGTCGGGCAAAATGGTGTGTTCGCAGCCTCGCAAAGAATTAACGCCATTGATAGTCAGCAAGTTAGATGCCAATCCGCTGATTTTGGCGCCCATCGCAGTCAACATTTTTGTCAACTGCTGCAAATAGGGTTCGCAAGCAGCGTTGTAGATGGTGGTCGTGCCTTCAGCCAGCACCGATGCCATCAGGATATTTGCTGTGCCGGTCACAGAGGCTTCGTCCAAGAGCATGTCTGCCCCCGTGAGTTTGTCGGCTTTCACTTCATAAACCTGACGTGCGGTGTCGTATTGAAAATCGGCACCGAGTTTTTGGATACCAATAAAGTGAGTATCCAATCGCCTGCGTCCGATTTTGTCGCCCCCCGGCTTAGGAATGAGTGCATAGCCAAATCGGGCAACCAACGGCCCCACAAGCATCACAGAGCCACGCAATGCCCCACTTTTTTTGAAAAATTCGGGTGTCTGCAAATAATCCAAATTCACATGATCGGCCTGAAATGTGTAAGTATTAGGCGACGGATGCTCAATCTTAACCTCCATATCGCCCAAAAGAGCAATCAGATTATTGACATCAAGAATATTGGGAATGTTGTGAATCGTCACTTTTTCGGCAGTCAACAACACGGCACAAATCACCTGAAGTGCCTCGTTTTTAGCTCCTTGTGGGGTGATTTCGCCCGATAATGTTCGTCCGCCTTCAATAATAAATGATGCCATAATGTTTTTTCTGCAAAGGTACGAAAAAATTAAGAATTAAGTTGCGGCTAATCTTTTTTGAGGCGCTATTATTTCGCAAACGGTGCTTTGCCATTCATCTACGTGCAAGTGAGTACACAAGCCCTCGGCATCATCCGAACACCTAACGAAAACAATCAACTCCAAACATCTGTCTATGGCGAAGTGACTGACATTCGCATCAGTGAAAACGCGGAAGTCGTGCGGCTGAAAAAAATACACGAAGATTCGGTTTACCCTTTTTCAACTCCTCCCGGATGATTTTTCTAATCAATTCAACATCAACTGTATTATTTGTTTAAATGATTACCGGATATGATACCTAAATTCATTTTTATACGCCACCCCCGCCACTAAGATGCGTTCAAACTGGCGTTCGCCAAAATATCGCCGATTGAATGTGTAACAAAACTCGTTCAAATAACTTTGCAAATAGTCAGGCTTGACATCGTGAAATGTATTGAGTATCATTCTTTTAGCATTGCTAATGGCAATATGTACCCACGGTAGTACCTTACAATATCCTCCTTGCGTATCACTTGCGGGCGGTGTTGCGCCTTTCTGCCATTACCAACACTTTGCTTTTCTTTTGGCTGCCACGACCCCGTTTCAGGGGCTGTTGCTTCTCTTCTGCTTGCGTTTCTGTCGAAAAAAAGCCTTCATCAAGTTCCAATACGCCGGATAAAGTGTATCGTGCATCGCGTGTGCCCATCGCCATACGCAATTTGTGCAACAATGCCCAAATCGCATCATAGTTTTTGTGCCCCAATTGGCGTTGTAACTCTTTGGCTGAAAAACTTTTCTTGGTGGAAGTAAGCAAATGAAATGCCACAAACCAATAGCGAAAAGGCAGTTTGGACATGTGCCTGATGGTGTTGCAGCGCAAGCTCTGGCGGTATTTGCACTTTTTGCACTCATAACATTCTTTGTCCGACTTCCAGTAATGCCGTACCACCACAATGAGGGCATACTACGCCTGCCTTGTCCCGCATTTCTTTCCATTTGAGTTTGCAACTTTGCTCATCCGGAAAGGTCGTTGTAAAATTCAGTAAGTTCATCTTGCGTGTTATCTTTATTTCGCCTGCAAAGGTACTATTTTTTTAGGTATCATATCCAGTATTCATATTGTTTAATGTTAGTCCCTATATCCATTGTGTATGTCTTTTCGAGCACAAAGGTATAAATTATATACTTATGGCTGATTATAAAAAATCAATCCGTCTTCACTTTCTTGCCAAAAAACTTCCTTAACCACGTTGCCAATAAATTCATTATCAACACGATGGCAATCAATACCAATGCCGTTCCATAAGCAATTGGGCGCGAAGATTCTATGTCTGTTCCGCTTGTTACGATGACATATAAATGGTAGGGCAGTGCCATCACTTGGTCGAAAATGCCGGTGGGCAGTTTGGGTAGGAAATAGGCGGCAACGGTGAAAAGTATCGGGGCTGTTTCGCCCGAAACCCTGCCGATGGCAAGTATCAAGCCGGTGATGATGTTGGGGAATGCCATCGGCAACACCACGCGGCGAATGGTTTGCAATTTGCTTGCTCCCAACGCCAAACTGCCGGTGCGATAGGAATCGGGAATGGCTTTGAGGGCTTCTTCCGTCGTGCGGATAATCAGCGGCAAGATGAGTAAACCTAATGTTAGGGAGCCGGCGAGAATGGAATCGCCAAACTTTAATGTGTTGACAAACAATGCCATACCGAACAGTCCGAAAACAATCGACGGGATACCGCTCAAGTTGTTGGTCATCACGCGGATAAATTTCACCACCCAGCCGTTGCCCGCATATTCGTTCATATAGATGGCAGACATCACGCCAAACGGGAAGGCAAATGCCATGCTGCCGGCAACCAGCCAAAGCGTGCCGACAATCGCCGGAAAAATTCCGCCGGAAGTCATCCCTTCGGTGGGCGCGGAAGTCAAAAACTCCCAACTGATAACGCCGATGCCGTTGTAAACGATAAATCCCAATATTCCCAACAGAATGGCTACTACCAATAATCCCAGCACCCGAAAGGTGAAAAAGGCGATTTTTTGTGTTGTTTTTTTGTTCATAATTAAATTCCTTTTTGTTGCCGTTTGGATATAAATTCTGCCGACAGGCTGATGAGCATTGTCATAATGAAAAGAATGATGCCCAATAAAAACAGTGCCTGATAGTGCGTTCCGCCTGTCGGAGTTTCGCCTAATTCCGCCGCAATCGTTGCCGGAATGGTGCGTACCGATTCAAAAAGCGAATGGGGTATGACCGCGGCATTCCCCGTAACCATAAGCACCGCCATCGTTTCGCCGATAGCCCTGCCGATGCCCAACACCACCGCGGCAACAATGCCCGAAGAGGAGTAAGGAAGAATGACCTTATAAATGGTTTGCCAAGGCGTTGCGCCCAACGCCAGACTCGCCTCCCGCATCGTTCGCGGCGTATTGCGCATAGCATCTTCGGCTACCGTGATGATGGTCGGCAACGCCATAACAGCCAATATCAGACTGCCTGCAAAAGCCGTTTCGCCAACGGGCAGTTGAAGCGTTTTTTGAATAAACGGGACAACGACCACCAATCCGAAAAAACCATAAACCACCGAAGGAATACCTGCCAACAGTTCGATGGTGGGTTTCAGGATTTTACGTGTCCGGTCGCCCGCCAACTCCGAAAGGTAAACCGCCACGCCCAATCCCAACGGCAAAGCGATTAAAATGGCAAAAAGGCTGACCCACAGCGTTCCCAGCACCAACGGCAATGCGCCATATTGCGGAGCAGGCGTGGCGGTGGGCTGCCACTCTTGTCCGCCGAAAAAGTCGGCAATATGAATCGTTCCCGAAGGCAAAACTTTCATCGACGACCTGTCGTCCGGCAGGTATTTTTCGGGAAGGAAAGCGATGATATTGGGATTTTGGGCAATGATTTCGCCTAATTTCTGCGGAAGCAAAGCGTAATCGTCGCCCAATTCTTCGTCGGAATAGATACTAAAAATTTCATCGAGGCGGAAAATCATAATTTCCTCGTCGCGACCATCGACCTCTTTCCAATTCGTTATTTCAGAATCAAATATATGCTTGATTTGCTGCGGGTTAAGTTTCTCCACCGGATTCGTCGGATGGACACAAAGCGCATAGCCTTTTTCCACTGCCGGATTGCTGAATAAGCCCAATCCTTCTTTGAATAAAAAGATGATAATCAACAAGATAGCAAGGGTGGTGATGCTCCCGCTCAGGGTAAGCATCGCCTCCACAATACGCTCAAAAATTCGCCTCAATCGTTTCATTTAATCGCAATAAATTACGGCACAAAAGTAAGCACAGGAATTTACGGTATTGAAACGATAATGTTACGGTTTGGTTACAAAAACAAAAATAAATTGTACCTTTGCAAAACAATAGAAGTAAAGAATAAAGGGACTAAAAATTAATAAAATGATGCAATTTACAAACAAATATGCCTCTCCGCTCGGCGGGATTACATTGGCAAGCGATGGCGAATCCTTGACAGGAGTGTGGTTTGACGGGCAAAAGTATTTTGGATATACGCTATCCCCAAAAACGGAGGACAAACAACTTCCTGTTTTTGAAAAAGCAAAAGAGTGGCTCGATTGCTATTTCGGCGGCAGCGAGCCGAATGTTGCATTGCCGGTTAAGATGTATGGTTCGGAATTTAGAATGGCAGTAGTTGTGCCTTGTCACCGCGTAGTCGGAACAAATGGTAGTTTAACGGGTTTTGGAGGCGGTATTCAGCGGAAAATTGAGTTGCTCAAACTTGAACGTGTGAATATGGATAAATTATTTGTTCCCCAAAGTTTAATAATATGATACAATTTCACGAGTTTGAAGGCGAGCAAAAGATTGCCGAGATTTTGGAATATTCAAAACCAATAAAGTCGGTCGATGACGCAATAGATTATTTAGGCGATTGTTACTACCACAATTGCATCGGCATCGTAATACCGGCGAGCGTTTTGGATAGCACCTTTTTTGAACTTAAAACAGGATTGGCAGGTGAAATATTGCAGAAATTCACCACTTACAAAATGAAAGTGGCTATTATCGGCGACTTTTCAAATGTAGCAAGCGTGAGTTTGCGCGATTTTATCAGAGAAAGCAACAGCCGGAAATCCATCAATTTTGTAGCATCGGTGGAAGACGCGTTCGAAGCATTTGCTCAGTGCTATCGCAGATGAAAAAATAAAAGTTAGAAAAATGAATATAAAAAATTGGTGGAAATACAGCGGAATTTTGTTGATTATAACGGCAATTCTGCACACGCTCTTAGCGATAACTATGATGTTGAAAAACGGCATTTTTGCGGAAATTGTTCGCAATGGCGTTTTTAATTCTATTGGTGCCGACTTCAAACTTGGGATGGCATTTTGGTTTTTTGTTTGCGGTATTGCACTTTGGATTTTTGGACAAGTTTTGCATTATTATATCAAACGCGAACAACAGCCTGCACCAAAGTTTCTTGGTTGGTTTTTGTTAATATTCAGTATTATCGGTGTGTGTTTTGTTCCATTATCGGGCTTTTGGCTATTTATTCCGCAGGGGTTGATAATTTTAGTTGGACAAAAATCTGCGAAAATCCCTTAAATCTGCGTTATCTGCGTGCAAAAAATCAAACTTCAAACAAATTAGAAATTATGAGTAAAAAACTGTTTTTATCATCGTATTTTTCGGGCGTACAAAACTTGTTGCTCGATTTTACAAACAACGAATGTTCGGGTAAAAAAGTCGTTTTCATTCCAACGGCAAGCGTTCCCGATAAGGTATCATTTTTTGTCGGTGCAGATAAAAAAGCATTGGTAAAACTTGGGCTAATCATCGACGAATTGGAGGTTTCAACTGCCCCTTACGCGGAAATCGCAAGCAAAATTTCCAATGCCGATTATCTTTTTGTTGAAGGCGGAAACACGTTTTTCCTTTTGCAGGAACTGAAACGCACAGGCGCGGACAAACTCATCGTGGAGCATATCAATAAGGGAAAACTGTATATCGGCGCGTCTGCGGGGTCAATGATTATTTCAAAAGACATTGAATATGTGAAATTTATGGATAATCCGACAGCCGCGCCCGATTTGAACGGCGACTTTTCTGCGCTGTCAGTTCTTGATTTCTACATTGTTTCGCACAGTACGAATTTTCCGTTTAAGAAAGCGGCTGAAAAAATTGTTGCAGCATATTCAGAAACGCTTGATTTGCGCCTGATTAGCAACAATCAGGTAATTGTTGTCGATGGCGATAAGGTGGAAACGCTAACGGTAGAAAAATAAATCTGCGTTATCTGCGTGCAAAAAAAATCAGTCATTAAAAATTACAAAATAATATGTCAGAAAACCAATCCATAGAACGCCACCCACTTACGCCTTTCCTTCCGAAAAACGCAAAATTGATAATGTTAGGCAGTTTCCCGCCACAGAAAAAGCGTTGGTCGATGGAGTTTTACTACCCAAATCCCAACAACGACATGTGGCGTGTGATGGGCTTGATTTTTTTCGATGATAAAAATTATTTTGTAGATACCGCGTACAAGACTTTTTGCAAAGAGCAAATTATCGACTTTTTGACCGAAAAAGGAATTGCCTTGTTCGATACCGCAACCGTGGTACGCCGCTTGAAAGACAATGCCGCCGACCAATTCCTCGAAATTGTAGAAGCAACCGATATTCGTAAATTGTTACAGCAACTGCCTGATTGTAAGGCCGTTGCCGTTACGGGGCAAAAAGCGATGGACACGTTGCGCACACAACTGCAAGTAGAAGAACCGCCTGTGGGCAAAAGCGCGGCATTTGTGTTGGGAAATCGCCCGATGCAGTTGTTTCGCATGCCTTCCACCTCTCGTGCTTATCCGTTGAAGTTGGAAAACAAGGCGGCGATGTATGAAAGGATGTTGCAAGAAATTGGAATTAAATGAATTGAAACCAAAAATAATTTCGTACCTTTGCATCAAATATATCATATATTTAATTGGTTGATAATTAATTTTTAAAATATTCAAAAATGAAAAAAGTATTTTTTTTGGCAATTTTTGCCACAGTATTATTGAGTTTTGCCTCTTGCAAGCAGCAGAACAAGTCGGAAGCATCAAGCGAAAGCTGTGATGTAAATGTTATTGACGCTGCTCACAATTCAAGGAACAGTGTAAATTGGCAGGGAACTTACAAAGGGACAACACCTTGCGCCGATTGTGAGGGTATTCAAACAACCCTGACTGTAAACGATTCGACCTACGTGTTGGAAACGGTTTATCTTGGCAAATCTAACGAGGTGTATAAAACCGAAGGCAAATTCGTTTGGAACGAAGAAGGCAGTCGTATTACGCTCGACAACGAAAAAACAAACGGCTTTAACACGCAATTTCGTGTTGGCGAAAACGTGTTGTGGCAACTTGACAGCGAAGGCAAACAAATCGAAGGAGAACTTGCCGAAAAGTATATGTTGCGCAAATAAGACAAATTTAAGTAAAAATTACAAGGAACACATGAATGAAGATATAATCAAAGCACAGGAAGAATTTGTTATCTACCAGGCAAATGACTACAACCTCGATATGATAATTTCGTTGGGTTATCGTGTCAATTCGCGCGTGGCGACCAACAACGGCGTCAAACAACTTAAAATAAATGGCAACACCCAACTTACAAGTCAATAATCTCACGAAATCGTTTGGCGATTTGGTGCTTTTTGAAAACATCTCGTTCGGGATTGCTGAACGACAACGTATCGGACTGATCGCAAAAAACGGTGCGGGAAAAACGACCCTGCTTAACATCTTGTGCGGAAAGGAAGATTACGACAGCGGTGAAATAGTATTTCGTAACGGTTTACGCGTGGGCTATTTAGACCAACATCCGAAATATCCTGCGGGAATTACTGTTTTGGAGGCGTGTATGGGCAGTAGAGGCGCGGCGCACCACGTTTCTACGAATGACGATTCCACGCATGAATTATTAGCCAAACAGATTCTGACGAAATTCAAAATCACCGACCTGAATCAAAAGACCAACGAACTGTCGGGCGGACAGCTGAAACGCGTGGCACTCGCTGCCATGCTTGTGACCGAACCGGATTTGCTGATACTTGACGAGCCAACCAACCACCTCGACCTCGAAATGATTGAATGGCTGGAAAGCTATTTGTCGCACGGGACGTATTCACTGCTGATGGTGACGCACGACCGCTATTTTTTAGACCGCGTGTGCAACGAAATTATTGAGATTGAAAACAAGACAATCTATTCATACAAAGGCAATTACAACTATTATATTGAAAAGCGGCAAGAACGCCTCGAAACAATGGGCATGGAGCGCGAACGTGCACAAAACCTCTTTCGCAAAGAGCAAGAGTGGATGCGTCGTCAACCCCAAGCACGCGCCACAAAAGCCAAAGCGCGGATTGACTCGTTTCACGACTTGGAACAAAAACTGCAACAAAATCGCTCCGCCGGCGATGTGCAATTGGGCGTCAAAGCATCCTATATCGGCAATAAAATTTTTGAAGCACAGCATATTTTCAAAAAGTTTGATACTCCGAACGGCGATCTCAAAATTGTGGAGGATTTCAATTACATTTTTTCACGCTACGAAAAAATGGGTATTATCGGCAACAACGGAACGGGAAAATCAACGTTTATCAAAATGCTGACAGGCTCCGAGCAACCCGATTCCGGACAATTTGATGTGGGCGAAACGGTCAAATTTGGCTATTACAGTCAGGATGGCTTGCAATTTGACGAAAAAATAAAAGTCATTGATGTGGTGCAAAACATTGCCGAAGTCATCGACATGGGCGACGGCAAAAAGCTTACTACCTCGCAATTTTTGCAACATTTCCTGTTTACGCCCGAAAAACAGCACGATTTTGTCCACAAACTCAGCGGAGGTGAGCGTCGCCGCCTCTATCTGTGCACCGTTCTCATCAAAAATCCGAATTTCCTCGTGTTGGACGAACCGACCAACGACCTCGACATTATCACGCTGAACGTCTTGGAAGATTACCTCGCGCATTTCAAAGGCTGCGTCATCGTCGTGTCCCACGATCGCTATTTCATGGACAAAGTCGTTGACCACCTCCTCGTCTTCAAAGGACAAGCCGAAATTCAGGATTTTCCCGGCAATTACACACAATACCGCGAACAAGAAAATGAAGACGTTCGACGCAAGCTTCCGCCAACGTCCTCGCAAACTGAAATCCGGCGAAGCGTGGACACTACACCGAACGCTACGCCTACGAAAACCAAATTGTCGTTCAACGAAAAACGCGAATTAGAATCCCTTGACAAAGAAATTCCCGCCTTAGAAGCCGAACAGGCAGCTTTGGAACAGCAATTGTCCTCTGGCACGCTCTCTAATGATGACTTGTTGCGCGCATCACAGCGCATTCAGCAAATCATTGAGCTATTGGATGAAAAATCATTGCGGTGGCTGGAACTTAGTTGCTAATTATTTTGCGAAAATAAGGGTTAATTTTTTGACTAAAAGAGCGAATGTATCTGCGAGTTCTAAATTGCCGGCTTCAAAAATCTCTGTTGATTGGTTGTAAAAAAGTTCACGCAAGGCTAAATTGTCACGCACATATTGCTTTATTTCTTCGTCCGTTTTGTTGTTGAGTAGCGGACGTGAGCCTTTGTGACTGTTTTTAATCAGGCGGGCGGCTAATTCTTCGGGCGGGATTTTCAGATAAACTGTTTGGCCGATTGCGTTCATTACCTGCATGTTATCAAAAAAACAGGGCGTGCCTCCGCCTGTTGAGATGACGACGTCTTCAAATTCGGACACTTCGTGCAAGGCTTTTTTTTCTATTTCGCGAAAACCGTTTTCGCCTTTTTCGGCAAAAAGCTCACTCACTTTTTTGTGATACCTGTTTTCGATAAACAGGTCTAAATCAATGAACTGCAAACCAAATGCCGACGCCAACTGCTTGCCGATAGTCGTTTTGCCGGCACCCATATACCCGATGAGAAATATTTTTCGCATATTTATTTTTATAAGCTACATAGATTATCGGAAAAGCATTAAGCATTCCTGATTACAGCCATTTATTGGCTTTGTACCATGCCACGCATTCCGTCATGCCACGCGTGAGATCGTAATCGGCACGAAAGCCAAAATTCGTTTCAGCGGGCGAAATGTCGCATGTCCAATCGCGCTGAGCCATGATTTTGTATTTATCGCTGTTTAACGTTGCCGGTTTTTTTGTGAGTTTTGCCGCTTCTTCAGAAATTTGGCAAACGAGTTTTAGCACCGCTAAAGGTACGCGAATTTTCAAGGAGTATTTTTGCCCTAAAGCCTTTTTTGCAATAGCGGTATATTCTTCATCTAAATAGACATGCCCGTCTGTGATAGTGTAGTGGTGGGTTTCAAACCCGTCCTGAGCATTGATGTGCGGGGATTGCAAAGCGAGAAAAGCGGCTCTTGCCAAGTCCTTGACATAGATGAAAGTCAGATGTTGTGGTTCAAAACCGGCCACCACGTCCAATCCTTTTTGGATGGTTTTTAGCATCAAAAAATAATCTTTTTCGCGCGGCCCATACACGCCTGTCGGGCAAAGAATCAGGTGCGGGAAGTTTGATTGTGCTTTCAAGAAAGCTTCTGCTTTCAGTTTACTATCGCCGTAAGCCGTTTGCAATCCGTCCTTGTGGGCACTCAAACTGCTCATCAGCAAAAACTTCTTCGGCACATTGCCCGTTTCTTGCAGAGCCTCAATTAAATGTTTGGTGTATAAGTAATTCACTCTGTCAAAATCGGTTGGATTCAGACATTTCGTCACACCTGCGTTATGAATCACATAATCCCACGCCCCATGTTCAGTGGCCTGGTCTGTGATTTGCTGTTTCAGTCGCTCTTTATCGGCAAAATTCAGGTCAACAAACCGGATGCGAGCGTCCTGTAAGTATTCTTTGTTGCTACTTTTTCGGATGCCCGCATACGTTTCCATCCCCTCGCTGAGGGCTTGTTCGACTAAAAAACTGCCGATAAACCCGCTTGCGCCGGTGATTAAAACTTTCTTCAGGGATTTGCGGGTTGAGTCCGCAACGACACTGTCCATTTATAACTTTTTGATGCTTAAAATGCGGATGTCTTCCACCGGACGATCGCCGGGCGCAGTTTGCACGTGTCCGATGGTTTCAACCACATCCAAGCCTCCGGTCACTTCACCGAACACGGTGTAACCTCCGTCCAAAAACGGCGTGCCGCCTAAAGTCATGTAAATTTCTTTTTCTTCCGGAGTATAAGTGCGGCCCGCTTGTGCAGCTAATCCATCCAGAGTGGCTTCATCGCATGGCTCTCCTTCCACGATATAAAACTGGGTGGGAGAAGAACGCCGTTCAGGATTCACAAAATCGCCTGTGCGAGCCGCTGCTAATGCTCCCTTTTTGTGGATGTATTCTGTCACAAACTCGGCAGGGATAGTTTCCGAGCTTTCTTCAAAATTGACCGGCGTGGTGCGTGTACTCAAATCGCCTGTCTGAATCATAAAATTCTGAATGACGCGATGAAACAGCACACTGTCGTAAGCCTGTTTTTCCACTAATTGTTCAAAATTCGCCTGATGCAACGGCGTTTTGTCGTACAATTTCACTGTAATGTCGCCCTTAGTCGTCTGAATCACATACGTTTGCGCATTCGCTTGATTTGTCATAACCAATAGTAATAAAATTAATAACGCTAAAAAATTTGTTTTCATTTTGAATGATTTTTGTGCAAAGGTACGAAAAATATTTTATTATTAAAAATTATTCGTATCTTTGTGGCCTAAATAAATTATGTGGATGAAGAAAACTCTACTCATTGGCACGCTATTTTTAATTCTACTCACCGCACAAGGCTCCCTGTTTGCACAAAACAAGGGATCGGCTGTTGTGCCTGCGGTAGAAGTAGACGGCCCGGAGTTGAGTTTGACTGACAAAAATGTATTGATAATCAAAAATGCAACCGTCGGCTCCAAATTGGAAATCATCACGATTGTTGGCAATAAAGTACGCCAAATTGAAATGAAAACCGCCGACGGAGCTTACGAACTCAACCTCCCTAAAACCCTCTATATCTTCAAGTTAGAAGGCGTTGTCCGCAAGTTTGTCATTAAATAGTGTTATCATCAGCAACGGAATCACGCAAGGGAATGATTCCCCCATCCCGTTAGGGATGGTTCGCTCGGTAGAAAATCAGTACCTCCCACCCTCGCTGCATCCTGTAAGGATGCAACCCAATTCGCAAATGGCCGCATACCTACCATGCGAGGCGCGTGACGCCTGGTCATTTCTACCGAGCGACGCAATCCTACGGATTGCCAATTTAGGGCATAATATTATATGACTATCCGCAATCATACCACTAAATAGCGTGACCTGCAAGCAATTTCCGGTTTTGTCCCGCGGGACAAGGGGCGAAAGTCAAGTGGTATGATTGCGGATAATCATGTTAAATTTTGATGGTTGCCCTGACCTTGCATAACCGCTTTTGCATAATTGAAATAAATAGCGTACCTTTGTGGTTGTTAGAACAACAATATGATTCAGTTATAAAAAAAGGAAATAAGTGGCTATATTGGGAGTTGATTAAATGTCTATAAAGAAAAACATAGTTTATAATGTAGGCTTAAGTGTGGCCAATTTACTTTTTCCACTTGTTACGTCCCCCTATATTTATCGCGTATTGGGTGTTGAAAACATTGGATTGGTCAATTTTGCGATGTCGTATGCCAATTATTTTGTGCTTTTTGCTGCACTTGGAACCGGCCTCTACGGCATTCGGGAAATAGCAAAATATAAAGACAATCAGGAACAGGCATCTCAACTATTTTCTGAAATTTTCAGAATCAATTTGATTACTACGTTTATCGTTTCGCTCATTTACTTTGCAAGTGTGTTTTACATCCCTGAACTACGTCAGGATTGGCACCTGTTTATTGTTGCCGGAATAAGCGTGTATTTGGTGCCAATTGCCATTGATTGGTATTTTCAGGGGCTGGAAGAATTTAAGATGATTGCATGCCGCTCTTTCATTATAAAATGTGTTTCTTTTGCGGGACTGTTTATCTTTGTGAGGCAGCGGGAGGACGTGATGCCCTATTTAATGCTTTTCATTTTGTCTACTTTGGGGACAAACGTTTGGAATTTAATATACGCTAAAAAGAAAGGACTTAAAATCAAGTGGCGCAATCTGAACGTGAAAGTTCATATCAAACCCATGTTGGTCTTTTTTGCTTCCAATATAGCCGCCAGCATTTTTGTTGCATTAAACGTGTTGATGCTGGGCTTTCTATCCACGTATGAGCAGGTTGGGCTTTTTACTTCGTCCAATAAAATCACGGATTTTGCCATGCTGGCTTTTTTCGCTATCAATGCGGTTTTACTCCCCAGAGTGGCTTTCAACAAAAAACAGAATGACCACCTGGCTAATGCTAATCTTTTGCAAAAGGTGTTTGACACTAATGCCTTGCTAATTATGCCTGTCGCAATTGGACTTTATTTGGTTTCGGCTCGCTTCATTCCGCTCTTTTTTGGAAATGAATTTACCGGCAGCATTGTGCCCATGCAAATTCTCTCGTTCAAAGTGATTGCTGCCATGATTAATTCGTTTTTCACAACCAGCGTGTTAGCCGCCTTGGGGCATGAAAATAAATTCTTAATCGTCGTCTGTCTCACAGCAACAGTTTCTTTCATCTTAAACTGGATTTTTATACCCCTGTATGGAGCGGTGGGTGCAGCCATCACAATCATCATTTCAGAAACCACTGAAATTTTTCTTAACTTGTTTTTTGTGTATAAATTCACGAACATACGAATCAAGTGGCATGTCTTATGGCAGTCGTTTCTGTTTGCGTTGCCCATTTTCTTGTTATACTTTTTATTCAATCCCCTCATTGCCAATGATATTTTATTTTTGAGTATCTTTGCCGGAACTTCTGTGTTGCTCTATTTAATATCACAGATTTATTTAGCTAAAAATCAATTGATGATTCACATAATTGATTTGATAAAAGTGAGATTAAACACTAAAAACAATCGCTGACATCGTAACGGAATAATTTTGGCAGAATGATAATAAAACCGTACCTTTGTCGAAAACACAAAAAACATGAGTTGGAGAGAAATAGCCATTAATCATTTGAAAGACAGCCTGTATCCTGTTCCTACCGATTGCCATCCAACATGCTACGGAACTATTTGAGGGACATTCGCTATTATTTGTCCACGTTCCTGAAAGCACAGACAAACCGGTGTATCTGCGTGGTGGCACTATCTACGACACCTATCGCCGTTCGGCAGGACAGACGGTTAAAATGAGCCGTCAAGCCGTAAAACAACTGATTGCCGAAACTCAAGGCATTGCGTTTGATGAACAAACAGCGTATAAACAAGCGACAGCCGACGATGTGCTAAACCTCTTAGATTATGACAGTTATTTTCAACTAACCGGACGTAACTTGCCTGAAAATAAAACAGCCATTCTTGATGTGCTTGCCAATGAGAAATTTCTTGAAAAACAAGGAAACGCATGGAATATTACCAATCTCGGCGCACTTCTCTTTGCCCGTGATTTAGCCAAATTCAAAGGCTTGGAATACAAAACGCTTCGGATTGTCTTATACACAGGTAAAAACCGGATAGAGGCCTATCCCGAGCAAAATTTCAAAGAAGGTTATGCCAACGGATTTGAACACTTCATCCAATTTATCATGGAACGAACTTCGGTCGAAGTCATAGAAAAAGCCTTGCGAGAAACAAAAGAATCCTACCCGGAGAGAGCCATCAGAGAACTGCTTGCGAATGCCTTAATCCACCAAAACCTGTGGCAAAACGGAATGTATGTCATGGTAGAAATTTTTTCCGACCGAATAGAAATAACGAACCCGGGTGCGCCATTGGTAGATGTAAACCGTTTCATTGACACGCCACCCAAATCAAGGAACGAACGGATTGCTTTACTGATGCGCCTGTTTGACATTTGCGAACAGCGAGGAAGTGGTGTAGACAGGGCGATTGCGGCTATCGAACATGCGTTTTTGCCTGCTCCGGAATTTGTTAAAGGGGAAGATTACACAAAAATATTTATTTATCCAAAGAAAAAATTTGCCCAAATGACGAAAGAAGACCGAATCCGCGCCTGCTACCAACATTGTTGTTTGAAATACATGGAAAAGGAGCAAATGACCAATCAAAGCCTGAGAGAACGATTTGAGATAGATGAACAAAACGCGGCGATGGTATCAAGGCTAATAAAAGATGCATTAAACAGTGGTTGTATCAAAGTACAAAATCCGGACAACACTTCACGAAAACATGTGAAATACATTCCTTATTGGGGATAGTTTTTTATTTGACCGTTATTTGACTATAACGTAAAAATAAATATTAAAAATAACGTAATCAACTAATTATCAGCATATTGCTTTAATATTTTTATTTGACTGTTATATGACCGGCATATTTACACGACAATTGCTCCCGCTTTTTTCTCTGAATTCAATTGATATTGACATTGAATACAATCGGTTGATTAGAAAGTATTTATCTAAAGAAAATCAGAATAAAATTGATTCTATAAACTCTGTTGAGCGTAACGTGCAAAAAAATGATTAACAGTTCGGTATAGACTCTTGCCTATGTCGGGCTAAAAGCAAGCCGGAGGCCTGCTCTTAGCTACGACATAGCGTGGACGCTATGCCGAACAGGGGGCAAAAGTACGAATTTTTTCTTTAATTGCCGCATTCGATGCCGTCTTTTTAGCGGGCTAAATTTAATTTAGAATGAATAGAACTAAAAAAAGCAAAGCACTGATTCGTTTGGGAGTCAGTGCCGTGCTTCAGTTATCTGGCTGCGAGCTTTTTCCCGTTTCGACGCGGTTTCGTCGGAAAATCCCTATCGGTTATGGACGTGAGGTTTCTGTCAACAAGGCTGTGCCTTGCTTGTCAGTCAAAAATCGCCCGCTTTGCTGGAGCTCACAGATCACAACCCTATATATCGCGTACGCAGCGAAGGGAGCGCGCAGTATCGGCATACGGGGTGCTTTGTCTTACCCAATAACCGGCATAAACAATCCTGGTAAATTTATCATCACCATCGCTTACCATCCATTGATAATTATCATTAATGTCCCAACCACCCCAACCCGAGATCGGATTGTACGTACCTGCTAGAGTAGTGGAGTCCGTCCATGGGGCTTGGAGCTCTGGCGTGGTCCCGGAGGTCCCAACCCCCGCGGTTAGTATACTCCACGATGTATCTAGCGCAAACCATTGGTCAAGAGTGGGCATCGCCCACTCAGGACCGAGTTCTGCACAAGCGGCATCGCCTTGTGACCAAGTGTAATACCAACCGCGTCCGGAATGTTCATCTAAACCACCTCCTGGGTTGTAACTTTGATATGCAGCGGTACCTTCGGCAATATTTTGCGTCGTCCAGCAAATTTTATCTAAGTCGTTGAGCGTATTTGCGTAATTCGCCGTAGGATAGCCTTTTATCGGGTCGCCACATTGCTTGAACGGTGCAGCAACCGCCGGCGGCACTACTACCTCTGCAAGCGTGTTAAAGCCTTCCACCGTCGGAATAGAGAACACAATCTCTTCGCCATCCAAGCCTAAGGTCAGCAAAAATGTGTATTGCCGACCGGCTTCAAACACGATGCCTTGCGCTTTATTCGCAGGGTCGTGCAGACGGAAAACTACCTGACGCCTGTTCACCGTGTCGTTGGTGAGATAATCCACTTCGGCAACGGTGGCATACAAATAGGAAGCATCCGCCGGACTGGCGGCTATTTCGGCAACCGTGCCATATTCCGGCGTGCTGCCGGTGAAGGTTCCCAACACGGTTTCTTGCGGCAACACCATCAAGCCGTTACTCGCATTGGTAATCGCGGTGTACTCGCTGCCCGCAGGGCCGTAAGGCACAAGCACATACGTGTCTCCAAGATCCACTTTGTATGTCACCGAATCGTGTTGTGCTTTCCAAGCAACGTCGTATGCTCCCGGAGTATGCTCAAATGGATCTGCTGCATTCGGTACCGAATCCAGCATGTTGAGCGTTCCCTTCGATTTCAATTTACTCAAAGCCAATTCTTTAATCACATACGTCTTGTTTTTGTTCTGATTCTGAGCCTTGAACACAATCCGTGACAGCGCGTGCTTGAAATTCAATTGCACGGTTGGACTGCTTGCAAAAGTCAAATCCACACTTTTAGTCACCATGAAGTCCTCTTGTGGGTTAACCTGAGTGTCTCCATCCCATCGCGGCACGGTGTATTCAATCTCGGGACCGGTGGCAGGAGGAGTTGGGACTGTGGTCACATTCTGTTTCAGACCAACCGTCACATTCACACTTGACGCGGGCGAGTAAGCGAAGAAATCGACCGAGTCTCTTGCCGGCCAGCTGGCTTTCGGGAAATAGTCCCAATTGTTGGCACCTGCACCATCCGCTTCGCCGCGTGTCACGGTCACGCCATTCAGCACGTAACCGTTGTAAGGATTTGCTGTACTGACCGCACCGTCAGTATGGCTCCACGCCGAGGTGGTGAACGAAGTCATCGAACCTGCGGTGGTTACACTCGCGCGGAGCTGCTTGTCCGCAAACGTCTTGAAGGAAATCTCCCTCTCACTACTCTGCAACGGATTGGATTGATACAAATCGGTTGCGCAACTGCTGCTCAAAGCCACCAGGCCGAGCAGGCAAAAAAATAATTGTTTTTTTCTCATGCTTTAAAATTTTTTACTTGTTGATAAATATTTTTTTCGTTTCTCATTATTCATTATTCATTGTTCGCATGGGGCATCCCGTCCCTGCGGGACGATGAAAATTGGGTTGCATGCCTACATGCAGATATGTGGTATTCGTGCGGGAAAGGCGTGTTCGCATGAGGTGTCTCCGCTCCGCAAAGCGGTCTATCGCCCGCTTTGCTTCGGTCGACAAGACGGCGGCATTTTTTTAAGAGAGGGAGGAAAGGCAGCGGCGGCGGAGCCGCCGCTGCCTTTCCTCTATTACCCCCCACGACGGCGCCGTCATTGGTACCGGAGGGACGGAGTCCCGCAGCGGAGACACCCCATGCTGACGAGCCTTCCTCATGTCGACCGGAGAGGCGCAACCCCGCGACGGCTCCGCCGCCGTCATTGCGAGCATGGCGAAGCAAACCATCTGCTTTTGCTGGGTTGCTTCGGGCTTCGCCCTCGCAATGACGGAAAAAGCAACCCTCGCAAGGACGAAACAAGCCGCATCGCAACGGAACATGACGCAACAAGCCGCAACAAGACACACTTGTCCTGTTGCGGCTTGTTGGTATGTGTGTGAAAAAATTGGCTAGCGCGGGATTCGCGCAAAGGCTAAGCCGACACGCTGCGCGTGCCGAGAGTAAGGGATTTACCCCCCCGTAAGTCGTTGAGAATGAGGGTCTTGCAAACGTTCGTCTTTATTCCGAATACCATTTGTCCATATCGTGTTTGTCCATTCATATCACTTACATTTTTGCGTTGTCGCATGATTGTGACGACTACATTAGGGAGCAAAGGTACAAATTATTTATATAATCACAAATTATTTAGCAGTTTTTTTCGCGAGTTGCCCTGAATTTTTTTTTTGCTAAATACCGGCTATTTCAATTAGAATTTGTATCTTTGCCCCGTGATAGATAGAAAACATATATTAAAAACATTGATTCCATGAAAAAGAAACTTATTTTTTCGCTGGTAACACTCTTACTGTTGGCCGTGTCGACAGTTGGCGCGCCAGCTCAGCCTAACCACACATTTGAAATTAAAGGCGGTAATTTTGTCTATGATGGCAAGAAAACGACCCTTATTTCCGGCGAAATGCACTACGCACGTATTCCCCACCAATATTGGCGTCATCGCCTGAAAATGATGCGCGGCATGGGCTTAAACGCTGTTGCAACATACGTGTTTTGGAATTTGCACGAATCGGCACCCGGGCAATGGGATTTCTCCGGCGACCGCAATCTCGCGGAATACATCAAAATAGCGGGCGAAGAAGGACTGATGGTCATTTTGCGTCCCGGTCCATACGTGTGTGCCGAATGGGAATTTGGCGGCTATCCTTGGTGGTTGCAAAACGTGGAAAATTTAGAATTGCGTCGCGATAACGAACAGTTTTTGTACTATACCGACCTGTATTTCAAACGTTTATATCAGGAAATCGGACATTTGCAAATCACGAAAGGCGGTCCAATTATTATGGTGCAAGCCGAAAATGAATTTGGCTCGTATGTAAATCAACGTCCGGATATTCCATTGGAAGAACATCGCACTTACAATGCGAAAGTGGTCAAACAGTTGACTGATGCCGGTTTTGATGCTCCGAAATTTACATCTGACGGCACCGACTATTTTAAGGGCGGTTCCGTTCCTGGCGCTTTGCCTACTGGAAACGGCGAAGGAAATGTTGAAAAGCTGAAAAATAAAATCAACGAATACCACAACGGGGAAGGCCCCTACATGGTAGCGGAATTTTATTCCGTTTGGTTCGAGCATTGGGCAGAGCCTTTTCACAAACGCAATGCAACCCAAACAGCACGCAACTCAGAAAAATATCTGAAAAACGATGTGTCGTTCAACTATTATATGGTGCACGGCGGCACAAATTTTGGGTTTAACTCCGGTGCCAACTACAACAAAGATCACGATATTCAACCGGATATAACGAGCTACGACTATCTTGCACCGATTTCTGAGGCCGGTTGGGTGACGCCGACGTATGATTCGTGCAAGGCTGTGATTTCAAAATATGTGAATTACGCGATTCCTGCGGCTCCGGCAGCGAATCCGATCATTGAAATTAAAGACATCAAATTGCATGGAGTGGATATGTTGGCCGAAATCAAGGCTTTGGAACCTGTTTTAAGCGACACTCCGCTGACTTTCGAGCAACTGAATCAGGGCCACGGCTATGTGCTCTATTCCACCACTATCACTCAACCCATCAGCGGAAAATTGACGATTGACGGGCTGCGCGACTATGCTTCGGTGTATGTCGATGGTAAAAAAATCGGCGAATTGAACCGCTATTTCAAAAATTATTCGCTGGATATTGACATCCCTCTCAACGCCACGATAGATATTTTGGTAGAAAATATGGGACGTATCAACTACGGTTCGGAAATCATTCACAACACGAAAGGGATTATTTCACCGATAAAAATTGGCGACCAAGTCATCGAAGGCAACTGGGAAATGTACAAAGTGCCGATGAATAAAGTGCCGGCATTGACGAAGTCGGAAAAAGCACGAACAGGCATTGCTGCGCTTTATACCGGCACGTTTGATGTCAAAAAAGTGGGCGACACGTTCATCGACATGGGAAATTGGGGCAAAGGCATCATCTTTATCAATGGCATCAATATTGGTCGCTATTGGAAAGTGGGACCGCAACAGACGCTCTACATTCCGGGTGTGTGGTTGAAAAAAGGCAAAAATGAGATTGCCATCTTTGAGCAGCAGAATGATAAGCCGCACGCTACGGTGAGTACGGTCGCTGTGCCGGTGTTACAAAAAATGAATCTGGATTGATATGGATAATAAAGATATAACAATCAACATTCAGGAATCAAGTTGCCCCGAAACGACCATGATTATTACGGATGCATATCAAGCTCAAGTACAAACTCTATCACAAAAAGAAGGATGGGTCTTGCAACAAGCGACAGTCATATCAAAGGATGATGTCTTCCTAAAAACTATATCAGGGGAAAGTGATGCTATAAAATTGTTGTTAAAGGCAGTAAACAATAGAACAGTAGAGCGTAATTATTTTAAGTTATATTGTGAAATGTTGGATTCTTCCATAGCAGAGGAAGAATTTGACAAGCTCATAGAGTTAAATGAAAACGACTATATTGTCAGTGAAACAGACGAACCCAATGACAATCAAATAAAGATGGCATTCAGATTATCAGAACATATTAAAGGAGTAAATAGCCTAAACGACTTTACCGCGCTTTTTTCATTCAATGCCAAAAAGATAGAAGCTCTATTAGAAAAAAACTATGAGTAAATTTATAAATATCGGAGATACAATTGAAGCAGAGCATGCAAATGCTTGTGTAAGAAAATTAGAATGGAAAGGCCCGCGTAAACATCCTATTACTAATGAATGTATGATGCTATATGAAAGTAATAGAAATTCAAATGTTGAAATAGTAAAAGTGTATGCAGGAGAAATAAAGAAAGGTACGGAACATTTTCACAGGAATATGGGTGATATTTTGGAAGCAGACTCCATAAGTATTTATGTAGATTCTACAAGAAGAGAGAAATCCGATGTAAAAGAAGGTGTAAGCGCACGACACGGAGCTCAACTCATAGATATACGAAAAAGGAGTATTTCAACTATAAAATATCCTCTTCATAATCTTTTTAAATGTTTAGGATTAGGTAGTTCGGTAGATATAGTAAAAACGATTAAATAACAATAGGTTATGGAAACAGAAATATTAGTGATATGTGATAATGCTCAAAATTATCAAGACAAGATGGTTGTAGTAGGCCCTTTCAACACAATCCATGCGGTATCGTGTCCATTTACACATCCGACATTTAGTTTGGCCGTGCGGCTAAATTACAATTCAAAAGATAAACATGGTAAGAAAGACATAAAAATAGAATTTATAGATGAAAAAGGAGCTGTTTTTATTCCTCAGATAAATTCTTCTGCTATTATCCCTGAAAATATAGATGAATCTCACACGATTAGCATTGTAGTAGGACTTAATAATGTTAAATTTGATAGTTTTGGTAAATACACCATCAAAATAACCATAGACGATTTTTATAAAGAAACGTACCTTTATATAAAAAAGCGTCTGCCATAATTCGATAATGACTCGTATGAAAATTATTTCACTAAATTTGAATGGCATTCGCTCTGCCATTAGCAAGGGCTTTTTTGAATGGTTGGAGACTTCCAACCCCGATGTGCTGTGCGTGCAAGAATTGAAGGCGCAACCGGAACAAATTGATGCGCTATCGTTTCAGAGTTTGGGCTACACCCATCAGTTGGTGCATTCGGCTCAGAAAAAAGGGTATAGCGGCACCGCCATTTTCAGCAAAATAAAACCTGATTATTACGCTATTGGCATCGGGAATGAGTTTTTTGATGCTGAGGGTCGCGTGATTCGCGCCGATTTTGGCGATGTGACGGTGGTTTGCGTTTACATCCCGTCGGGCACAATGGGCGAAGCGCGTCAAACGGTCAAAATGGAATTTCTGGAAGTCTTTTTAGCGTATTTGGACGCGTTGCGCCAAAAACGCCCCAATTTGAGTGTCTGCGGCGATTTCAATATCTGTCACAAACCGATTGACATCAACCATCCCGAACGTCACAAAACATCCTCAGGATTTTTGCCCGAAGAGCGTGAATGGTTTGACAGGCTGATTGAAACAGGCTTTGTCGATACATTTCGGGAGTTCAACCAAGAACCTAACCAATATAGTTGGTGGAGCTACATGGCAAATGCGCGTGCTAAAAATTTAGGGTGGCGGATTGATTATCACGTGGTAACAGAACCGTTGAAAAGTCGCTTAAAAGGTGCTACTATCGAATCTCAAGTTGTTTTGTCCGACCATTGTCCCGTGGGGATTGAACTAACTTAACGCGGCATGAAACACATCCCCGGTAACGCTTTCAGCTATCTGTTTATCCTTTTTGCAGGACTTATAGCCCTTGGTTCGCTGTGGATTACCAACATTTTGGTTGATGACCTGAAAGAGGAGGAACGCAAAAAAATTGAAATTTGGGCGGAATCGATTTCGCTCTTGTCGTCACAAACTCAAACGACGGACGAATCGACAAGCGATTTCAATAATTATGACCAACTTTTGGTCAAGATATTGCAAGGCAACACCACCATTCCCGTGATTCTTACCGATGATTCCGAAAATGCTATTGAGGTCGTCAATTTGCAAACACCGCATACCAATGATACTCGGGATGCGGCGCACCTCGTTTCTACAGCGTTTATCGCTAAAAAAATTGCCGAATGGAAGAAAAAACATGCGCCCATCACCATTAATTTGGATGAAAAAACAGCACAGTACGTCTACTACGACGATTCGACGGTGCTCAAACGCTTGCAATGGTTTCCGTTTATTCAGTTGACCGTTGTTTTTATCTTCATTGTGATTGCCTTTGTGGCGTTGATGAGCAGTCAAAAAGCCGAACGCAACAAGGTGTGGGTGGGACTTTCCAAAGAAACGGCGCACCAACTCGGCACGCCGATTTCATCCCTTATGGCATGGGTGGAATTTCTGAAATCCAAGGATATAGAACAACATCTGCTCGACGAAATGGACAAAGACGTGCAACGCCTGAAAACAATTGCCGAACGCTTTTCCAAGATTGGTTCAGAGCCGGAACTGCAATTGATGGACGTGCGCGCAAGCATCAATAATGCCGTCAGCTATATGCAGCGACGTATTTCGTCCAAAGTGAACATCTCGACCGATTTACCCAAAGAACCTCAAATAGTTAAAATGAGCGAACCGCTCTTTGCTTGGGTGTTGGAAAATTTGATTAAAAACGCCGTAGACGCGATGGATGGTCACGGAAAAATCACTATCCGCAGTTACCCCAAGGGCGAAAAAACCATCGTTGAAGTGTCTGACACAGGCAAAGGCATCCCAAAATCCAAATTTAACACCATTTTTCAACCCGGCTACACCACCAAAGCACGTGGCTGGGGGTTAGGCTTGTCCCTCGTAAAGCGCATCATCGAATCCTACCAAGGTGGGAAAATATATGTAGCGCAATCAGAAGTCGGCAAAGGCACCACTTTTCGGATTGAGTTGTAGAAAAATAACAACACCTTGAATTATTGGTAAAATGGCAGATAACCTAAAAAGTAATAAAATTTTTGCAATAAATTGCAATATTGTTTTGCGTATGAAATAAAAAAGCAGTACTTTTGTTCCGTGCATGAAGCAAAAAAATAATGATGGACAAAAATATTCTAAAAACAGTTATTGCCGACAATCAAGCGGAGGTGCTTAAATATCAGGTAATTCCAAGAGATTTTACTTTTGAAGAATTTGGAAATTATGTTTTTGTTGGTATAAGAAAGCAGGAAAATCCTATTTGCTTTACCAGCGGATACAGCAACTGCTTGTTCAGGGCGTAACGTGGGAAGAGATGCTCTATGTCAACTTTGAGGATGAACGCTTGATGGGCATGGCTGTTGAAGATTTGAACTTGCTGCTGGAGGTGCACTTGGAAATGTATGGAAAGCAGCCGATTCTGTTTTTTGATGAGATACAAAATATTGAGGGATGGGAAAAATTTGCTCGTCGTATGGCTGACACCAAACATCGCGTTTACATTACGGGAAGCAATGCCAAAATGCTAAGTCAAGACATTCAAACCACGCTCGGTGGACGCTATATTACTGTTGATGTCTATCCCTACAACTTTAAGGAATTTTTGACCGCAAATAATATCAGTATGACGCAAAATTCTTTACTTGCGACCGAATCTAAAGCCGAAATTTTAAGAAAATTCAATGACTATTTCTACTTTGGCGGATTCCCCGAAGGATCAAAACTGTCGGCCAAACGCGACTACTTAACAAGTGTCTATCCAAAAATATATTTGGGCGACATTGCATCTCGACACGCTGTGGAAAACACGTTTGCATTGCGAATATT
>BNTP01000008.1 GCA_025996695.1 Bacteroidia bacterium
GGTTTAATGAGAGTGATATTAAACTTTGTAATCACCTGAGCTGTATGCGGTGAAAGGCGCACGTACAGTTCTTAAAGGGGAAAGCGGCGGTAACGCCGCCGACCTACTTAATTGCAAATATGTGTTTGTGACGATGCAAATTTACAGCTTTTCGGGGGCGTATCCTATCGGATTTGCCCCCGTTTTTTTATTCGTTTTTTTTAGTCGGTTAGTAGTGATTATAAATTAAAAATTAAAAAAGATGAACAAAAAAGAAATTTGTTTTAGCCTGCTCGGCCTGGTAGCATTGAGCAGCAGTTGCGCAACCGATTTGTATCAAAACAATCCGGTGCAAAGTAGTGGAAGAGAGATTTCCTTTAAGACGTTCGCTGACAAGCAGCTGCGAGCAAGTGTGACCACCGCAGGGTCGATGACTTCCTTTACTACGTCGGCATGGAGTCATCCCACAGGCAGCGCTTATGACGGTTATGTGCTGAATGGCGTGACCGTGACGCGCGGCGAAGAGGATGGTGCAGGTGCCAACAATTGGGACTATTTCCCGAAAGCCAACTGGCCTGCAAGAGACTCCGTGGATTTCTTCGCATACTCGCCCGCATCCAGTGTGAATGTGACGGTTGGTTTGAAACAGGCGTCCACAGTCACGACTCCTCCTGCCACCGGTCCCGAGATTAAATACACCGTTCCGAGATGGGATGGCGACAGTCAGGTTAACCCACAAGAAGATTTCATGGTGACTAAAAGTGTCGATTTGGCTTATAACCCACTCAATCCGAGCGTCCAATTGAATTTCAAGCACGCCCTGTCACGGATTGTTTTCAAGGCTCAAAATCAGAACAAAAACAAGACGTATGTGATTAAAGAACTGGCTTTGAGTAACTTGAAATCGAAAGGCACGCTCAACATACTTGATTCAATACCGGATGCCGGTGGTACATTTCCGCATGTTGCGGGCGCATACAACGTTTCTTGGAAAGCACAATCCGATTCGGTGACTTATAAAGTGGATCTTGGAAACACAAATGTGTATGTGCCTACAGCACCGGCACTGGGAGTAGCGATTACACCGCGATTACCAATGCAAGTAACGGCCTGATGGTGCTGCCACAGGAAACTGTCTTGGGAGCCTTCACCGGCAGCACGCCGGAATATGGCCCGGTAGCCGAAGTCGCCGCCAGTCCGGCGGATGCGTCTTATTTATATGCTACCGTTGCCGAAGTGGATTACCTCACGAACGACACTGTGAACAGGCGTCAGGTAGTATTTCGCCTGCATGACCCTGCGAACAAAGCGCAAGGCATCGTGTTTGAAGCGGGCAGGCAATATACGTTTTTACTGACGCTGGGCTTGGACGGCGAAGAGATTGTGTTCTCAATTCCGACGGTGAGTGGTTTTAACACAGATGCAGTGGTGGATGCGCCAAAAGTTCCTTTCCCTTGCGGTATCGTGCTAAAAGGTTATATATCAACCGCGAATTATAACAATACAGGTCTAAAAGATTTTTGCTGGACAACGACAAATATTGCCGAAAGCGGCTTTTCATATGATGCATACACTGGTCATGCCGTGGGAGAACACGGTTATTACTATGCGTGGGCAAATGCCGACGCAGCGTGTAAGCAACTTGGTACTGATTGGTCAATTCCTGAGAAAAATCAATGGGAAGCCTTGCGAATTGCGTTTCCCTCGTTGGCCGCTGGTGCGGGTACTACCGGTACGACTCCCTCCCTCCTAAGTGCATGGACCGATAGCAGCGTATTAGCCGGCGTGATAGATGCCACCTACGGCGGCGACGCATGGGAAACATACGGATTCTGGTGGAGCAACGACGCTCAAGAAGCCTATGGTGTCATCTCCGGTTCAAACGACCTGAATGGTGTAGTGACTCTAAGCACAGATTTAGCCGCCTCGGTGCGATGTGTACGTACTTTGTAAGGCTGAGGTCTTGAACTGTGATTCATGTGATTTTTGTGATGGGCTATGATTTTTTTAGAGAATCATAGTCCATCGTATGATCATTTTTCGTCACGGTTCAGATGATAATAACCTGATTCCCCTGATAAGCGATCGCCCGCACGGGCTGAAATGATTAAAAATTGTTTAGTTACAAACTTTTCTTATCCGAAACTTGGTTTATTCCCTACCTCGCCAACAAGTTAATATAAAAGCAAAAACCCGCCTCAAAAGGGGGGTTTTCAAATTCTTTTGTTGCTGTTCTAAACAGCGAGCAAAAATTACTGAGCCGGAGTTTCAGCAGCAGTAGAATCAACAGCAGCAGAGTCAACTGCAGCGTCTTCGGTTACTACTTCTTCGATAACAGCTTCAGCAGGAACTTCTGCTTTTTTGCACGATGCAAAAGAAACAACAGCAACTAATGCTGCAAATAATACTAACTTTTTCATTTTTTGAAATAATTAAAACGTTTTAAAAATCATCTTGAAATTCCCTCATTGGAAATCACGCTGCAAAGGTAAGAACTTTTTTTATGTCGTGCAACACTTTTTGCATATTTTTTTTTAATTTATTTTATTTTTTTTCAAAAGTCAAAATAAAACACTATTTTTGCTTATCAGATGAGCTAAAAAATGATTACCTTTGCACCAAAAAAAAGTGCAAATGGCACAGCAATATACAGTACATACGTTTCCTAACGGACTGAGAATCATTCACTTACCGTCAGTTTCGCCGGTTTCTTATTGCGGCTTTGCCGTGAATGCGGGCACGCGCGATGAAAATGCAGCGCAATCGGGTTTGGCTCATTTTGTCGAACACATGCTGTTTAAGGGCACACAAAGGCGCAAATCGTGGCATATCCTCAATCGGATGGAAAATGTGGGCGGCGAACTCAATGCCTACACCACAAAAGAAGAAACATTTATTTACTCGGTCTGTCTGGCAAACGATATTGAACGGGCGATGGAATTGTTGTCGGATTTGGTTTTTAATTCTCGCTTCCCGGACACAGAAATCGACAAAGAGCGCGAAGTAGTCATCGACGAAATCAATTCCTATCGCGACAATCCCGCAGAACTCATCTTCGACGAATTTGAAAATCTGCTGTTTCGAGGCAATGAATTTGGGCACAGCATTTTGGGCGACGAGGCGAGCCTCAATACTTTCACGTCCACTTCCTGCCACGCATTTGTCAAGGCGTTTTACCATCCGGAAAACATGGTTTTCTTTTTTTATGGACAAACGCCTTTCAATAAAATTGTTCGGTTGGCAGAGCGTTATTGTGTTGCGAGCTTTGGCCAGCAATTTCACCCGCAATCCTCTAATGGTCAACTTCAAGCCAAAACACGCATCACGCCACAGTTGGTTCCGGCCGTCAAAGAAAAACGCGAGAAAAACCTGCACCAAGCGCATCTTATCATTGGCAGTCAGGGCTTTAGCTTGCACGACCCACGCCGCATCGGATTGTATTTTCTGAATAATCTCTTGGGTGGACCGGGCATGAACAGCCGTCTAAATCTCACGTTACGCGAAAAATACGGATTGGTTTATACGGTGGAATCAGGACTTGGTTCATACAGCGACACCGGCGTTTTCGACATCTATTTTGCTTGCGACCCGCACAATATGGCCCGTTGTACGGCGTTGGTTCATAAGGAGTTGAAGAAATTGCGCGACAATGCTCTCACGACTTCCCAATTTCATACGGCAGTCAAGCAACTGAAAGGACAATTGGGTGTGGCAAGCGAACACAAAGAAAGCATCGCCCTTGGGATGGGCAAAAGTTTTCTGCATTTCAACAAATACGACAGTTTAGAGGACGTCTATCGCAAAATTGATGCCCTTTCGCCCGCGCAGTTGCAAGCGATTGCACAAGAAGTGTGGGACGAAAATCGACTGTTTCAGCTGGCATTTGTTTAGATGCCTTCCCTGTCGGGGACAATCCACTGAATCGTGAATCCTCGCCGCTCCATGCCGCGAAACCAAGTCATTTGACGTTTGGCAAACTGGTGAATCGCGATTTCGAGTTGGTCGTGCATCTCTTGAAACGTCAGTTGTCCGATGACGTGGAGGGTGACAAATTTGTATTCCAATCCGTAATACATCAAATCTTCGGGCGAAAGTCCGGATGCTAACAGCGTTTGAACTTCTTCAATCAATCCCTCTTTTAGACGGTCGTCAAGGCGTTTGCTGATTTTTTGTCGGCGCAGTTCGCGATCAATATGAATGCCCAAAATCAAGCTGTCAACAGGGGGATACGTTTGTTCGGGCGTTTTGGGCACGTCAGGAAAATCGTAGCCACGAAGCACCGATTCGATGTAAAGCCCTGATCCTCCGCACAGAATCGCTTTTTTGCCTCTTGCTTTGATGTCCGCAAACGCTGCATGAAAATCGGTTTGAAAGCGATAAACATTGTATTGTTCGCCTGCGGCACAGATGTCAATCAAGTGATATGGGATTTTTCTGTCGCCTACGTGGTAGTCGCCCAAGTCTTTGCCCGTACCAATCGTCATGCCGCGATAAACCTGTCGCGAATCGGCAGAGATGATTTCCGCATCCAGCTCAAGCGCCAATTTCACCGCAAAAGCCGTCTTCCCGGACGCCGTTGGACCCAATACGGTGATTAGTTCCGTGTCTGTCTGAAGCATCGGTATTATGGAGTCAATCTTGAAGGCCCTCTGTATAAAAATGTAGCTTCTCTAACGTTATCTAAATTTAGCAATATCATCAACAAACGAGTCAAACCTAGCCCAAAGCCACCGTGAGGCGGCACACCATATTTAAAGAAATTGATATAATCTTGCAATGGTTCGAGAGAGAAGCCTTTTTCTACTGCTTGTTTTGCCAAAATATCCGCACGGTGTTCTCTTTGCGCACCTGTGGTAATTTCTATCCCTTTCGCTATCAAATCAAAACTTTTTGTTACATCAGGGTTATTTTCGGGGCGCATGTGATAAAACGCTCTTACAGAAGTAGGATATTCAGTAAGGAATATATAATCGTGATTAAAAGTATTCTTTACATATTCGCTGATAAGCCGCTCGCCTTGAGGATCCAAATCGTCTTTATGACTAATAACGTGTCCTAACGATGCTAAAATTTTTCTTGCTTCTGTCAATGTCATTCTTGGAAATGGTAAAGTAGGTACTTCTATTTCAAATCCAAATACTTCTTTAATTTTTTCGCCATGCTTTTCGGCTACTTTTTTAACAATATGCGTAATCCATTCTTCTTCGCACTTCATTACATCTTCGTGACTGTCAATCCACGACATTTCCATATCAACAGAAGTAAATTCTGTATCGTGTCTTTTGGTGTGTGAGGAATTTGCTCTGAATACAGGCGCAATTTCAAAAACCCTACCAAAACCTGCAGCCATTGCCATTTGTTTGTAGAATTGCGGCGATTGTGCTAAATATGCCATTTTTCCAAAATACGGCACTTCAAAAAGTTCAGAACCTGATTCGGTGGCTGTCCCAACAAATTTTGGAGTATGAATTTCCATGAAATCGTGTTCTGCCCAAAATTCTCGCATTGCCTGTTCTGCAGTCGTTTGAACTTGAAAAATGAGCAAATTTCTTTCATTTCTCAAATCAATAAAACGCCAATCCAGCAACAAATCCAAAGGCGAGTTTTCATCAATCGGCAATTCGGGCAGTGAGACACTGATAACCTCAATGTTTTCAACTTGAATTTCAACTTGATTGAGTTTGATATTAGCATCAACGCTCACCTTGCCTGTAACAGAAATTACCGATTCTTTGGTAATAGAAGAAACAAGTGCATTCAACTTCTCATTGCCTTCCTCTTTGGAGATGAAGAGCTGGAGTAAGCCTGTCTTATCTCTCAAAATTACAAACTGGACTTTTTTCAAGTCTCTAACATTGTGGACAAATCCTTTGATTTCAATAACTTGTCCATCGTAATGCTTCACATCCTTGATATGAAGTTTCTCTGTTTTTGGGAATAGTTCCATATTATATATTTTATTAAATTAAAATTTCTTTATATAATTATTAATTTTATCATATTCTTCTTTAGTGCTTTTTATATATTCAGCAATTAAAGCATCGTCATTTAACGTGTCAATACTATCATTTTCGGAATTTGTAACAAAAAAACGATAATATTGTTTTAAAATCGCGATATTCTTACAATCCGTATCATTGTTCAAATCTTTCAAAGGATAGATTTGTGCATTTGCTTCCGTATCAATTTTGACAGAAAGAACCTTTTCCGTATCATTTGTTGTTAGCTTATTAGCATCTATTTTTGTGAAATTTGGCATTACAAATAATAATTTAGGTGATTCGTTACCTAATTTGTCTTTACTAAATTTCCAAAAGCCTTGTGTTCCTTCTCCGCAGATAACAAAAGCCTGATATTTCCCCTGAATTTTGCTTTCAACCAAAGGAACAAGAAGACTGGCAAAATACGTTTCCTCTTCTTCTTTTCCTATTTTTCGCAAAACATCACATTGTTTTTGTATGTTTTCAGGCGAAGGATTGTCTATAAGAGATTGACATATTGTATCTATAAATAGTTTATGGTCAAGTCCAAATACTTTTTTTATTTGTTGAATAGTCGTTCCGTTTAATTTGGCAATAATATCGCTTTTTAATTCAAGTTTTTCTTTTAGTTCCCATTTGCACCCTTTTTTACCCAAATAATACTCTATAACCTTAATAAATGTTTCTTTTATTTTGTTTTTTTCTTCAATTTTTTCTTCCTCCTGTTTCTTTGTGTCTGAATTTATGACAGTTATATAAATTATAGGTTTTATGCTATATAACTGCAACTGTTTAAGTTTTTTCAGAATAGCAAAGTGTATAATGTTCAACGACGCCTTCCTCAATGTGAAAGCAATGAAAACTTCATTTTTACGCCAATTATTGCTAAAACACTCTTCATTGCAAGCAATAATATTTCCATTTTCATCAATAGTTTTGATTTGGGTTTTATCACTTGTTAGTTTAGTATAAACTTCATTAAAATGGGGAGTTTTCCCTCTTTTGAAGCAATCATATATGACTATTCCTAAGAATATTACTAAAGCAGCTAATGCAACTAAAAAAAATCTACTACAGTGTAATTCCGGTGCTAAAAACCCTAAAAGGCTCAATACCGGTAAAAACCATTTGCCAAATTTTTTTAAAAACTGTATCATTATAATATTTATAAAAATTAAACAATAAATTTTCTATCAAAAATTCTCGGAAAGGGGTGTGCATCTCTTACATGCGGAATATTCATCAGCCACCGTATTAACCGCTCAACTCCCATTCCAAAAGCAATATGTGGAACGCATCCCATTTTATGAACATCTCTAATCCATTCATACCGCGCATCTTTATTCAATCCTTTTTCTCTAAAACGTTCGTCTAACATTTGAATATCGTAAATTTTTTCAGCAACGCCTAAAAGTTCGCCACAAAGATTGCTTGCTATCAAATCTGCTGTTTTCGTAACCCGATTATCTTTTTCGTCAATGACGTATGGGAACGGCTCAACGCTTCTTGGCATACCCATAAGCCATAATGGCGAGCGAAATTTTTCAAACAAAATTTTCTCTTCTTTCTCATTTCCAATGCTTTCGCCAAATTTTATATCACAACCATTTTCTTGTAAAAGCGAAACGGCTTCTTCGTATGAAATATGAGGATAAGGCGTTTTTAATCCATCAAGACAAAATTCAGTATCAAGTGTTTTGAAAATATTTTCAATTTCTTTTTCTTGTTGTAATTTTTCTATCAGATACCTTATGATTGTTTCCACAATGTTGATAATGTCTTCTAAATTTCCAAAAGTTAATTCTGCTTTTATGTGCCAATACTCAATCAAATGTCTTTTGCTTTTTGATTCTTCCGCTCTGAAACTCGGACTTATATTATATACTTTTTCAAAAGCCATTGCAGACGCTTCGAGATAATAACCTGCGCATTGTGATAAAAAAACAGATTGTCCGTGCAAATTCACAGGAATTGCTGTTGATTCTGCATCATATAATGTTGTGTTCGTCAATACAGGCGCAGCAATTTCAAGAAAATCATTTTCAAAAAACCAAGTACGCATATGATACAAAAGCAAGTTTCTAAACTTTTGTATTGCCATCAATTTAGGATTTCGTATATATAAATGTCTATTTGAAAGTATATGACTTGTATATTTTTCATCAAAAACATCAAAATCACTTCGTAACTCCGGAGTAAAATGTTTTGTTGCAGCAGAAATTATAGTAAAAGAATTGACAATGATTTCTCGATTATTTTTAGTGTCATTTATTGTACCCGATATTTCTATCGCAGATTCAATAGTAATTTTTTTTGCTTGGTTAAAAATGTCGCCTCCAAGAGTTGCCTTTTCAAGAACTAATTGAATACAACCGGTAGAATCGCATAAATCAATAAAAATGGTTTGCTTACTCGTTCTTTTGCTTTTTATCCACCCCATAGTAGAACAAGAAGATGTCGCCACCCTATTATGTAGAATATCTTTAATATATAAATCTTTCATAAGACGCACAAAGCATTGAATTTACACTTATCATTCCTTTTTTCTGAGTGCAAAGTTAAAACTTTTTCTTTGTATTCACGTTATTTTTTAATGTTTTTATTTCGATGTCTTCGCTGTAATTTTGATACGAAATTTCATTGGCATTGATTATCAATAGGTTATGAATTTTAGGTGCTAATATCGTTTGTTTATCTTTTCCTATTCAATTTGGTTATTTCTGCTACGCAAAAAAAAAATGCAAATCTTTAATGTTTTTTCAAAAAATAGTATTACCTTTGCCACCAAAATTAAAGTACATGAAAAAGGCATTCGGTTTTTTAGTCTTGCTGTTGTGCTTGGCAAGTTCTGTTGGAGCACAAAATTCGCCTCTGTGGATGCGTTATCCGAGCATTTCACCTGATGGACAGCAAATTGCTTTCTCTTACAAAGGCGATATTTTTACTGTGCCGGTTGGTGGCGGACAAGCCAATCAAATCACGATGCACGAAGCCTACGATTATATGCCCGTGTGGTCGCCCGACAGCAAAAAAATTGCATTTGCCAGCAATCGCTTTGGCAATTTTGATATTTACATTGCGCCTGCCGCCGGTGGAACGCCTATAAGATTGACGACCCATTCTGGCAATGAGTCCCCCTATTCATTTACTCCTGACGGCAAATTTCTTGTTTTTGGGGCGAAGATTCAGGTGCCGACAAGCAGTGCGGCATTTCCGTCGGGCGTCAACAGCGAAATATATAAGGTAGCGGTAACAGGCGGACGACCGGAACTCGTGTTGGCAACGGCCATTGACGACCTTTCGTTTTCTGCCGACGGCAAAACAATGATTTTCCAAGACAGACACAGCGGAGAGGACAAATGGCGTAAACACCATACCTCTGCCGCCACGAAAGATATTTGGAAATACGATTTTGCAACTAAACAATTCACGCAACTGATTGACAAGCCCGGCGAAGACCGCAATCCGGTGTTCAGTCCCGACAATTCACAAATTTATTTTTTGAGCGAACGCTCCGGCACATTTAATGTATGGACATTTCCAACCAATAATCCGGCGCAAACCAAGCAGGTAACGACGTTCAAAACTAATCCGGTGCGTTTTTTGAGCATCGCTAAAAACGGCACGCTGTGTTTTGGTTACGATGGCGAAATTTACACAATGCCAGCCAACGGCAAACCGTCCAAAGTGTCCGTTGCCATCACGGAAGACGTGAAAAAGAACGATTTGGAAACCATTGCTCGCAGTGCATCAGCCAAAGCAATAACGCCCGATGGCAAGCAAGTGGCATCCGTGTTGCGAGGCGAAATTTTCGTGTCGTCAACGGATTACAAATACACCAAACGCATTACCAACACAGCGGCGCGTGACGACCATCCCTATTTTTCACCCGACGGTAAATCGCTGATTTACGCCTCTGAACGCACAGGTACGTGGAATTTATACATTGCGACGCCGGTACGCAAAGAGGAAACGCATCTGTTCAACGCCACAGTTATCAAAGAAGAGCCCCTATTGCCCTCTGCAACAGTTGAATACATGCATCCGAAATATTCGCCCGACGGCAAAGAAATTGCTTTTGTTCAGGATCGTCACAAACTGATGGTGTATAATATTGCAAGCAAAAAAGTACGTCAAGTGACCGACGGTTCGGGAAATCCGAGCACCGGCGGCGATGTCGATTACGAATGGTCGCCCGACAGCAAATGGTTCACGCTCGCTTATACTGCCAATCGCCACGACCCCTACACCGATATTGGGCTGGTGAGTGCTCAAGGTGGTGAAATCACGAATTTGACCAACAGCGGTTATGCCAGCGGCAATCCTCGTTGGGTCTTGGGCGGCGATGCCATCCTCTTCCAAACAGAACGTTACGGCATGCGCAACCACGCGTCGTGGGGCTCATTAGGCGACGCAATGCTCGTTTTCATGAATCAAAAAGCTTTCGACAAATACAAATTGAACGAAGATGATTTCAAACTCTTTGAAGAAGCCGAAAAAGACGCTAAAAAGGATGCAAAGAAGAAGACTGAAAGCCCTAAAGATACCAGCGCAGGGCAACGTCCTGCGGCGGTTGAGCCAATTAACATCGAATTAAAAGGCATAGAAGATCGCATGGCACGCGTCACCCCCAATTCGTCGGAATTGGGCGATGCTGTCCTGACAAACGACGGTAAATCGCTCTATTACCTCGCATCCTTTGAAAAAGGTTACGATTTGTGGTCGATTAACACCCGCACCCGCGAAACAAAATTGGAAATCAAGGGCGTCGGCAGAGGGGCGTTGTCTTTGGACAAAGATGGCAAAGTGCTGTATGTATTAGGGTCAAACGCACAAAAAATCACACTTGCAGGCAACAAAAAAGAGCCGATCTCCATCCAGGCACAGTTTGAATTAGACAAAGCGGCTGAACGTGAATATATGTTTAATCACGCGTGGACACAAGAACTTAAACGCTTCTATGTCAAAGATTTACATGGCACGGATTGGGCGGGCTACAAGAAGATTTATGCAAAGTTTTTACCTTATATTAATAACAACTTCGATTTTTCCGATATGCTGGGCGAAATGTTGGGCGAACTCAACTCGTCACACAACGGTTCGCGCTACAGGCCTGTGACGCCTAATTCCGATGCGACCGCCAATTTAGGATTACTTTTTTCTTGGTCTTACGACAAAGACGGTCTGCTGATTGACGAGGTATTGGAAAAAGGCCCATTCGACCGCGCCGAAAGTAAGGTCAAAGCGGGTGACATCTTGGAGTCCATCAACGGCGAAAAAATCGTTGCAGGTAAAGACTATTTCCCATTGCTCAACAAAATAAAGGGCGAAAACACCCTACTGACGTTCTACAATCAATCTTCCAAAGCACGTTGGGACGAGGTCATCAAGCCAATAGACGGTGCGGCAGCTACAGGTTTGCTTTACGCACGTTGGGTGAAACAGCGTGAAGCAGACGTAGAACGCCTGTCTAATGGACGTTTGGGCTATGTGCACATCCAAAGCATGGGCGACCCAAGTTTTCGTTCGATTTATTCCGATATTTTGGGTAAATTCAACAAGAAAGAAGCGATTGTGATTGACACACGCTTCAATGGTGGCGGTCGTTTGCACGAAGATTTGGAAGTTTTATTTAGTGGTCAAAAATATTTTGAACAAGTGATTAGAGGTGTTGAGAGTTGTGATATGCCCTCTCGTCGTTGGAACAAGCCGAGCATCATGCTCATGGGCGAAGCCAACTATTCCAATGCGCACGGCTCACCGTGGGTGTACCAGCGCGTAGGTATCGGCAAATTGGTAGGCATGCCCGTCCCCGGCACTATGACATCAGTATCGTGGGAAACACAACAAGATCCGACGTTGATTTTTGGCATTCCGATTGTAGGCTATCGCTTACCTGACGGGAGCTATTTGGAAAACACCCAATTAGAGCCGGACGTAAAAATTGCCAATTCGCCCGACAAATTAGCACAAGGCACCGACGAACAATTGGCAAAAGCCGTAGAAACGCTGCTGAATCAATTAAAAATTAAAAATTAAGAATTAAAAACTATAAATTAAGAATCACATGATGTAGTGTGCATAACGCAAATTGTTCATTATTAATTATTAATTACTCATTGTTCATTATTCATTATTCATTATTAATTGTTCATTGTTTATTGTTTATTGTTCATTGAGGGGGGTATTAGCTCATCTGGCTAGAGCGCGACACTGGCAGTGTCGAGGTGAGGGGTTCGAGTCCCCTATACTCCACCCGGCAGATAACAAAAATTAGCTAATGAAACTCATCCACACTGCCGATTGGCACTTAGGGCAAACATTCCACGAATACGACCGTAAAGCAGAACACTTGCACTTTTTGACAGAACTGAAAACACTCATCAGACAATTGTCTGTTGATGTGCTGCTGATTGTCGGCGATGTTTTCGACAGTCCCAATCCGAGTGCCGAATCTCAGCAGATGTTTTATAAATTTTTGCGTGATGTGACTGCTGAAAATTCTGCCTTGCAAATCGTGATTATTGCCGGAAACCACGATTCTGCCGCTCGGCTTGAGGCGCCAAATCCTTTGTTGGAAGCAATGAATATCACCGTCAGGGGTGTTGTGAAGCGGACGCCCCAAGGCGACATCGACTATTCACGGCTGATTGTTCCGCTGATGGAAAACGGCAAAATAGCGGCATGGTGCTTGGCTGTACCTTATTTGCGGCAGGGCGATTGTCCCGAAGCTGAAACATACTCGCAAGGGGTTGGGAGGATGTATGAACGGCTGTATGAACAAGTTTCCGACAAAACCAAACCTATTATCGCCTTGGGGCATTTGCAGGCTACAGGCTCGGAAATTTCCGAAAACGACCGGTCGGAACGAACCATTATCGGAGGATTGGAATGCATCTCGCCCGATTCGTTTTCACCCGAAATCGCCTATACAGCTTTGGGACACTTGCATCGTGCCCAACGAGTGTCCGGTCGCGAAAATGTTCGCTATTCCGGTTCGCCATTGCCGATGTCTTTTGCCGAAAAGAACAACAAACAAGGCGTTATCCTGCTGGAAATCAACGGCAAAGAAACCAAGATTGAACACCTTGGAATGGATCCGCCCGTGAAACTCATGAGTATTCCCCGCGAGCCTTCCCCTTTGGCAGACGTTTTCGAGGCGATAAATCAACTCCCCGATGGCGAGATAAATGCTAAGTCGCCGTATCTGGAAATCAAGGTGCTGGTGACGGAACCCGATCCGTCGTTGCGGTTTCACCTCGAAGAAGCCTTGAAAAACAAGTCAGTGCGATTGGCGCGCATTATTCGCATCCTGCCTAAAAAAGTAAGTGATTCAAACACAATTACTTACGAAGAATTACAAACCATCAACCCGATGGATATGGCAACCGATATTTTCCGGCGGCGTTTTGGCGGAGAAGAAATGCCCGATGCGATGAAAAAACTGTTACAAACCGTAATACACGAGGTTGAGACATGAAAATTTTAGCAATCAGAGGGAAAAATCTTGCTTCGCTGGAAGACGAGTTTGAACTGGATTTTACGGTTGACCCGTTGTTGTCCGCCGGTATCTTTGCGATTACCGGACAAACCGGCTCCGGAAAATCTACGATTTTGGACGCTCTGTGTTTGCCGCTTTTTGATGATACCCCTCGCATGAGTCAGGCTGTGGACAACAATATTGCCGTTGTGGACGTCCGTGATAAAACCATCAATCAAAAGGATTGTCGCACCATTTTGCGACGAGGGAGTGCAGAAGGATTTGCCGAAGTCGATTTTGTGTCGCTCGGCGGCGAGAAATTCCGTTCTACGTGGTCGGTAAAGCGGGCAAGAAGCAAGGTGGATGGTGCTTTGCAACACACAGAAATAAAATTAGTCAACCTCTCATCCGGCGAAGAAGTGTCGGGACGGAAAACAGAATTGCTCACGAAAATAACCGAACTTATCGGATTGACTTTCGACCAATTTACCCGCGCCGTATTGCTGGCTCAGGGCGATTTTGCTACATTCCTCAAAGCCAGACAATCCGAAAAAGCCGAACTGCTTGAAAAATTGACAGGCACGGATATTTATTCTCGCATTTCCATAGCGATTCACGAAAAAACTCGGAACGCTGACCAAGAATATCTGGCGTTGAAAAGACAAATTCAAGACATCGAACTGCTTACAAATGAACAAATTGAGTCTTACAATGCCGAAAAATTTCAACTGGAAAAAGAAAATGTTTTGCTGAAAAAAGAAGCGGATTTAGGAGCAACCAAAATCAAATGGATCGACGATAAAGCCGTTCTGAATGCCGCCATTACGCAAGCAGAAAAATCGTTGGCAGAGATTCAAAACGCACTCGCAGAAGCCAAGCCGCGGCATGAAATCCTGGCTCGCATTGAAAGCGTTCAGGAAATTCGCGATACATTCAATGAATGCCAACAGTCAAAAAAACAGCTGGAAATCAATCGAAACAACCTGAAACAGAAAGAACTTGAGCAGGAAGCAAATGCAAAAAAACTCTTGCAGGCCAACACAGAACACGCCGCTTGGGAGAAAAAGCGAGAAGACCTCGAACAGGAATTGGCGACCATCGAACCGATTGCCATTCAAGCAAGGGCTTTGGACGTTCAAATAACCGGAGCGAAAACCAATGCGGAAGAGGCCGCAAAAGAGCAGGCAACCGCACAGGCAACCAAGCATAAGATTGAAAACAGCATTCAAAAGACAGAACAGGAAAAAAATAAAAACGAAAAAGACGTCGAAAGAGAAAAAGAGCAACTAATCGCATTACATCAGGAGTCGGAGCGGCTCAATCGATTGCTGTCTGCGGAAATTACAGCTTTGCGGGCGCAACTGAAAGCCGGCGAACCTTGTCCGGTGTGCGGTAGCCGCCATCATGAGGTGCAAACGATAAGCAGTGAACAAAGCCTGAAAGAGGAAGAGCTGAACCGAGCAAAGACAAAGATAACCAATGAGATAAAAATTTTAACAGACACCATAGATAAACGAAAAACGGAAATTACACGTTTAACAACGCTTTTGAAAAGCGAGCAAAATAATCGGGAGGAAGCAACGAACAACCTCACGCTCAAGGAAAAGAAAAATGCAGAGGCGGCAGCAATTTTGGAAAATCTGCAAAAAGAAAGGAACCTCCTGTTGGACGGGAAATCGGTTGATGAAGTCGCTAAGCGATATGCCAAGCAAAAAAACGAGTTGGTCGAAAATTTGCAAAAATCGTCCGAAAATAAAAACGTCCTCACGTCTCAACAAGAATTGCTCAAAGGAATAATCACCCAAATAACAAGCGAAACCGCTCGTTTGGAAGCGCAAGGATCTGCTCTGCAACAGCAAGTAAATCAATGGCTTGCAACAAAGCAAGGCAGCATCACGGAAGCGCAATTAACTGAACTCCTATCCAAAAGCAAGCAATGGCTGGATGCCGAAAAACAATTCTTGGATGAGCTAAAAAACAAGGAAACATCCGTAAAAGCAACGTTGGAAGAGCGAAAAAACAACCTCGAAAAGCATAATTTATTGGAAATTCGCCCAACAGACGAACGGGAAACAAAAGTGTATTTATCGGAAAAACAAGCGGAAGCAGCGACGCAAATAGAACACGGAACGAAACGTCAAACGGAAATCGAAGTGGCTTTGACCACTCACAATAAGGGAAAAGAACGCATAAAAACATACGAAAAGGTATTGTCCGAAAAGGCGATTTTATCTGAAAACTGGAAAAAATTAGACGATTTATTCGGCTCGGCAAGCGGCTCAAAATTCAAAGAAATAGCGCAAGGCTACACCCTCGAAGCCTTATTGACGTATGCCAACAAGCATTTGCAAGAATTGTCTAAACGTTACGAACTGCAACGCATCCCAGACTCGCTGGCATTGCAAGTCACCGATTTGGACATGCTTGGCGACATCCGCACCGTCCATTCCTTGTCGGGCGGCGAATCGTTTTTAATATCCCTCGCATTAGCGTTGGGACTGTCGTCCTTGTCGTCCAACCGCATGAAAGTGGAATCCCTGTTTATTGACGAGGGCTTCGGCTCGCTCGACATCGACACGTTGCGCATCGCAATGGATGCGCTGGAACGACTTCAAACGCAAGGACGTAAAATTGGCGTGATTTCGCATGTACCGGAAATGACGGAACGCATCGCCGCACAAGTGCGCGTGACGAAGCGGATGAATGGCAAAAGCACCGTTCATATCAGTGGAATATAGTACAATGATTGTCTCGGGACGGTTTGATAAATGAGCAAAAATACCTATCTTTGCAACAAATTTAATTGCTTCGTCAAAATGAACACGCAACGTTACATGCTACGCGGGGTGTCGGCGTCCAAAGAAGACGTGCATAACGCCATCAAAAATAGTGACAAAGGGCTGTATCCCAAGACCTTTTGCAAAATTATTCCCGATGTTTTGAGCGGCGATGATGCCTATTGCAACCTGATGCACGCCGACGGCGCAGGCACAAAATCCGCTTTGGCTTACCTCTATTGGAAAGAAACCGGCGATTTGTCGGTTTGGAAAGGCATTGCTCAAGATGCGCTTATCATGAATATCGACGATTTGCTGTGCGTGGGCGCGACGGACAATATCCTGCTGTCGTCGACCATCGGACGCAATAAACACCTCATCTCGGGCGACGTCATTTCGGCTATCATCAACGGCACTAATGAGTTATGCGACGAATTGAGTCAATTGGGTGTGCATATTTACCCCACAGGCGGCGAAACAGCAGACGTGGGCGATTTGGTGCGCACAATAATTGTCGACAGCACCGTCACTTGTCGCATGAAACGCGCCGACGTGATTGACAATGCCAACATTCAAGCGGGCGATGTAATTGTCGGCTTAAGCTCCTCAGGACAAGCGACTTACGAAAAAGAATACAACGGTGGCATGGGGAGCAATGGCCTCACAAGTGCGCGTCACGATGTGTTTGCGAATTATTTAGCAAAAAAATATCCCGAAAGTTACGATCCGAACGTGCCTGCCGACTTGGTGTATTCGGGACAAAAGAAGTTGACCGACCAAATTGAAGGTCTGGGCATTGATGCCGGCAAATTGGTGCTTTCGCCCACGCGCACGTATGCTCCGGTAATTAAAAAATTGCTGGACGAGTTGCGTCCTAAAATTCACGGCATGGTGCACGTGTCGGGAGGTGCGCAAACAAAAATCCTGCATTTCATCGATCATCTGAAAATTACAAAAAACAACCTGTTTCCTGTCCCACCCCTTTTCAAATTGATTCAGGAACAATCCGGCACCGATTGGAAAGAAATGTACAAAGTATTCAACATGGGTCACCGCATGGAAATCTACCTCCCCGAGCAATACGCCAACGAAGTCATCGCGATTTCCAAATCCTTTGGCATTGACGCGCAAGTGGTGGGCTTTGTGGAGGCTGCCGAAGAAAAATTGCTCGTGATTGAGAGTGAATTTGGGAAATTTCTGTTTTGAATTGCGATTATTGTCAAGATTATAAGACATTAAATACTGTTTTTTTTTCATTTTCCAAAACTGAAAGCCCATACGGCGCCGAGAATAGCAATTATAAACCAGGACAACCGCATCAAAATCACAGATTTTCACTGAGGATTTTTTTAATCGGCAGAAATAGCCTTCCAACAAAATCACCACAATGCACGCCAAAACCGTGATGCCCCACCGCAAAATCCACGGTGGAACGCCGCCAAGTATTTCCTGAAATTCCTCGCTGCGCAGCTCTAAGCCCAAGCCTCCTAAATCCCCCTCAGGGGGACTTGGAGAGTGCGTCTTATCATTATTGTTCATATAATCCTGTTTTTATTTTTGCTTCCTTGAAAACTTTCACTCTCCAAGTCCCCCTGAGGGGGATTTAGGGGGCTCCCAACTCTAACTGATTTTTTACCAACGTATAATACGCTCCCTTTTTCGCTGTCAATTCTTTATGTGTTCCCCCTCTTCCACAATTTTGCCCTTGTCCAACACAATGATATTGTCGGCTTGCTGCACCGTGCTGAGGCGATGCGCAATTATCACGACTGTTTTACCTTGATAAAATGCCGTCAGATTATCCATGATGATGCGTTCGTTGTTGGCATCTAAAGCGTTGGTGGCTTCGTCGAAGAACAGAAAATCTGGATTTTTATAGACCGCCCGTGCTATCAACAATCGCTGCCGTTGTCCCTGACTGATGCCGTTGCCTTCCATCCCTATTTTGGTGTTGTATTTTAAGGGCAAGCCTTCGATAAATTCTTTGATGTTTGCCGTTTCTACTGCGTGCAGGAGGCGTTTTTTATCTACCTCATCCACTCCTACGGCTATGTTGTTGGCGATGCTGTCTGAAAATATGAAGCCGTCCTGCATCACTGCACCGGATTTTTGCCGCCACAGATGCGGATTGATTTCTTCCATGTTGGTGTTATCCACTTTGATGTCGCCTTTCAAGGGTGGATAGAAGCCTAATAGCAATTTGATGATGGTGGTTTTTCCGCTACCGCTGGCTCCGACAATTGCCGTGATTTTGTTTTGCGGAATGGTCAGACTCAAATCTTCCAGCACATAATCACGCTCGGCACCATCGTAGCTGAAAAAAACTTTTTCCAAACGGATGGTTTTATTTTCCGGAATTTCGTTTAATTTGTTGTCAACGGTTTGTTCTTCGTCTTCTTTGTTGTGAATCTCATTTAAGCGCTCCAGACTGATTGTTGTTGTTTTTCGCAGTTGTTGAGTTTGATTTCCTGCATGCCGGTAATTAGCTGAATCATATTGCTTTGGTTGGCAGAGGAGAGGGTAAATCGCTTGTTATCCAATTTTTTGCGATAACGCAGAAACGACAATATCCACGCCACATACAAAGTATTGCCCGCCAAAAACACCAGCAGGATAGTCAGATTGTAATACGCCATGATACCGGCAAAAATAAAAAAGTTGACAAACGAAAAGAGTGTTGAAAGGCTGGTGCCGGTCATAAAACTTTGGATGCGGCTGTGGTCGCCGATGCGCTGCATGATGTCGCCGACGTTTTTGGAGTCAAAAAAGCGGATGGGCAGTTTCATCAATTTGGCCAAAAAATCCGAAATCAGCGAGATACTGATGCGGGTGTTCATGTGGAGGGAAATCCAGCTTTGAATAAATCCCATGCCCGTTTGTGTGATAAACAATACCAATTGGGCAATCAAAATCAGCGTAATAAAATTCAGGTTGTGGTTGCCGATTCCCTGATCAACCATGGCTTGGGTCAAAAACGGAAAAATCAGCGACAGCACGCTGCCAAGCACCATGGCAACAAGCAATTGCATCATCTGCGATTTGTAAGGAAATAGATAACGGAGGTAGTAGCCCAGATTTTTTTCCCGCTTTTCTTTATCGTCTTCCTGTTCGTGAAATTCGGGCGAGGGTTCTAACAGCAAAGCCGTCCCTGTGTCTTTGCCGTTGATTTTGGTGCTGATCCAGCATTTTTCAAACTCCTCACGATTCATCGTGTATTTCTCTCCGGCAGGGTCGGCTATTTTTATTGCGTAGTCGCGCTGCCCTTGGCTCCCTCTCTTGTGGAGAGGGCGGGGGGAGAGGCTGTAACAAACCACAAAATGATTCTGATTCCAATGCAAAATGCATGGTAAGGGGGCATCATTGACTAATTGTTCAAAATTGATTCGCACGCCTTGTATGTGAAAGCCGATGCTTTCGGCGGCATCGCTGATGCCGAGCATGCTCACGCCCTCGCGGGTGATGAACGATTTTCCCCGCAGGTTTTGGAGGGTGTAGCTGCGCCCGTAATGCTTCGCAATCATGCGGAGGCAGGATGGGCCGCAGTCCATGGAGTCAAGTTGTATGTAATGGGGAAATGTTTTTATCATTCCTTCATCAACCAATAATTGATGTGCGCTTCTATACTGTCTTTAGGGGCTGCTTTATCATACGTATTCACCACTCTAACAGTATTGTAATAACGAATGTCATTATCCAACGATCCTGTCGAATTATTCAATAATCGTCTCCTCTCAAATTCCGGCATAAATTCTTCGTCAACTATATTGGGAATACCGATAACTCCTACCATCTTTTCTATCGGTTTGTAGAATATAAAACCGGTAAAGATGTCTTTATAGACCGTTGGAGAAATCGGTGATAAATGATCGTCAAATTCATCCTGACCCATCGGAGAAAGAAGCATATCAAAGCCCACTGACGGATTACCCAAATATCGAAAAGCAGCATCCCATTTTCCATTAATTATCACTCCATTGCCAAAAATCTTTCTCTTATTTATCATCACGTTAGCTACGTTGTCCGGATATTCTTTAAAAATATAAGATGCAGCACTATTTAGAAGACCTTCCCGATTAACATAATTTTGAAAAGAGTGGGGAGCGTTTAATATGACCAACGCTTTTTTTCTTTTATTATTTTTATCCGCTAACAGTTGATTATACATTCTTATAAAATTATTTCCCATGACACTGTCTCTTATATTATTCTGAATGGCATTATACTCTTTTTTTCGCCGTTCTACGCTTGTGCATTGAGCCCAATCATAAGCCGCGTCAGTAAAATGAACCGTCACTTTTTTATTTTCCGGTAAATCCTTATTTATTTGGTATATGGAACTCAAAAACATCCAAAAATTATATTTTTCCCATAGTACTTCATAATCCAAGTCTCTGTATAGTCTTCGCAATGCTGTGTTGAAATCAGCATCAGAGGCATATTTCCCTTTTAAGACTTTATTGGCCCATCCCGTCCTGTTAGTAACGCCGACTTCTGTGAATACATTGCCGACTTTTTCTATAAAACGGGGATCACTCATTATCGCTTTGATTAAGTCATACTGAGTGGTATCACGATGATCGCGCTCTCCCAAAATGACAATATCCTGTTTTTCAAACAACTGAAAAACATAATCAACCGGATTAGTGTGCTGATTTTTCAAAAAATCAATGTACGGCACAATTTCTTGCTTTTGCGCAAAATTTGTTTGTGCGAGGCAGATTGCACAAAACAACAATAAACGTGTTTTTTTCCTAAAACATAAAAAAAACGAAACGATCGTTACTAAAATAAGTATTGTACAAAGAATAGATCCTTCAAACCCAAATGAACCTCCATTGAGCAGATTATCCTCAAATCGCTGTTGTCCAATTAAAGAATAATATTCATTGCCGCTGACATTAAATCCGAAAACATAGCCTTGTACAAGATTCCATGAAAAATGAAAAGCTATCGGAAACCACAGATTTTTTGTGTAAATATAGGAAAGTCCTATCAAAATACCGGCTAAAAATATTTGTAATAAATGTAACCAACTAAATCCACCTTCTATAATATTCAACAGATGTAACAGTGAAAAAAGAAAGGAAGATATAGCTAAGGCTATATATTTATTGCACAATTGCATCAGATTACGTAATATATAGCCTCGACAGACGATTTCTTCTGTAAAAGCAACCATTATCAGACTGAAAGGTACACTCATAAAATACGTAAGCTGAAAATCGGCTTTAACAAATTCGATTTGGTGTAAAAGCAATAAGCACAGAGTCCCGATTCCTATCAAAGTAGCCCCCATAATTAGCCCTCTAACTATCTCTTTATGATATCCTTTCCGCCAGAAACCTAATGCTTTGAATGGTAATTTATCAAAATAGCGCATAAACACCATTGTAATCAATAGGGTTCCTGCTAAAGCAAAGAAAGCGGAAAGAAATCCCATTGCTGAACCCTGTAAATAGTCTGCCAAACAATCAAACATAGCCAAACCTGCAAGCAATAATTGAAATAAAAAAGAAACAATAATCCAGCTTATCAGCATTAATATTGCTCGTAACCAACCATTTAGCAATGGCTTTCCATAGCTCTGTGTGCCAACTAAAAGTTCTTTATTTTCCATTATCGCTCTTCAGCCTCAAACTTGTCTTTGCCAATAAAAATAACCGATGCAAAGCGCACATCCGTGCGCTCGGCAAATTCGCGCGAGTTTCGGTATTTATCCAATTGTGCGCGGGCATCATCTCTTGCTGATTGCAATGCTTTTCTATCGTCCTTTTTGAGGTATTTGAGCTCCCACACCCATTCATACTTTATATCGGGAAGTAGGGGGCTGCGTTGCAAAAAAATGTCGATATAGCCGTTTTCTACTTCTTTTTCGGTGCGAGGCACATACAATTTGCTTTGAAACAAGCCGTTGAGCAGCATGATTTTGATGTATTTTTCATCAAACTGTTGCAAATCGCGGTTCGACAAGCGGCTGAAAATGTTTTTGCTCACATATTCGATGTAGGGGTGCAAATTGCCGGGGTAAGCCAATTGCCACACCGCATCGGTTTGTTGTCTCAAATCAATCATCACATCCTTGTTCCATTCCAGTGTCAACTGCTCCAAATATTCCCAATAAACGGTTCGGATGGAATAATTAGGAATTTTCAAATACAACCGACCATCATGGTATCTATCCACCGTGAGCAATCCCATGTAGAAAAGCAGAGATATGAAATACTTGGTGTCCTCCAATCGGTCAATCGAAAATTTGCTGATGACATCGGACATAATCCCATTGTTTTGAACAATTTCTATCAAAGTATTGCGATTTTCCTCGTTTTGAACCATCCGGCGCAAGCGGTTGTAATCCGTTTTCAGGTTGTCGTCAATGATGTTTTCAGGTGCTTTTTGAGAAGTTAATATCTGATAGAAGAAATAGAGAATCATGGATGGGTTGTACACTCGCTGCTCACCGTTTTTATGAAAAAGATAACCATCATAATACATTTTCATATCCACATTGATAAAGTTGGGGTCAACACCGGTTTCGTGCATTAAAGCCTCCACCTCTTGCTGTGTAAAGCCCATCATCTCATTATACTTTGGCTCAAGCGTGAGATTGACGGCAATATTGAACCCGCTCGTAAGGTCGTCCAGCATCACAGGCGAGATGCCGGTGATGAAAATGCGGTCAATGACTGTTTTGGTACCTGTTTTGAGGGCTTCGTAAAAATCGCGAACAAGTCCGTTTGCGTGTACCATGTTGTGGTAAACATCTTTGCCTAATTGACTGCCCATCGCGATAAGGTCATTGGCAAAGTGGTCGTATTCGTCGATGATGACAAAAATTTTCATTCCGGCTTCAGCAGCCGTCATATATGCCACCTCCAATGATGTGTTCATGCCTAAATCCTTGTCGGGGTCAAACACGTTTTGACGTTCTTTATCCAACTCGCTTGATTTTATAACACTCTTATGTTCAAGTAAAAACCGTTGTACGGCGGTTCTAATTTTTCTGACAAATGAGCGTTGAAAGCCCTCTGCAGTCGAAGTATCCAGTCCGGAGAAGTCGAAATTTAGCACCAAATAACTGTTGTTTTGGGGCGTAGGATGTTTGCCGATGTATAATTCGCCAAACAGTTTGTTAAAATCTTTCGCCCGATTTATGTCATAGTAATGCTCCAGCAGCGAAAAGAACAAACTCTTGCCGAATTTGCGCGGACGAATGAAAAACTGATACGGATTAACCTCATTTTCAAGCTGTTCAAGAAATTGAGTCTTATCCACATAAGCATAATTTTCGCTAATCAATTTGCCGAAATTGGAGGTGCCGTAGGGCAATCGCTTGACTGTTTTTGTTTCCATAACTTTTATTTTTTGCCACAAAGGTAGTCAAATTAATTGACTTGTTTACTCAATCAGCACTTGATAATCGTTTATCAATAAACTTCACCGGTTTTCGGCTGATGTCGGGGAAATTGATTTTCCGAATATCAGCTGCCGGACATATCTCAATCTCCGGAGCAACCCGAATTTTTGCCCGAAAACGATCTTTTAAGTCTTTCACAACATCGTCTATTACTTGACTGCGCAAGCCAATGCGAACTAAAATGGCATCGTTGCCGCTCTCGTTATAGTCGACTTCCACCACATAATTTTCTACGTATGGCGTGTTGTCGAGCACATCGTTGATGGACGGTGGATAAAGCGTTGTGCCTTTGTATTTTATCATGTGATTGGCGCGTCCGACTACCGGACTGACACGCATCGAAGTTCGTCCACATCGGCACTGCTCGGTGTGGATGCTGACCAAATCGCCGGTTTTGAAACGCAGCAGAGGCATTCCTTCCACGCCCAAGGTAGTAACAACCAATTCGCCAATCTGCCCTTCTTCGACCGGTAATCCGTTGTCATCGACCAACTCGCAGATAATCAGTTCGGGATGATGATGACCGCCGCAACCGTATTCACATTCGGCGAAAGTCGTTGCCATTTCCGTGGAGGCATACGTGGAATATAAATCAATATCCCATTTTTCTTTGATGTGCTGTCCCAACAAGTTCAAAGAAAAATCCTGTTCGCGAAGATTTTCACCAATGCAAACCACCTTTTTCACGCTGGAATTTCGATAATCAATCCCGTGTTCTTCCGCATATTTGATGATATGCAAAATAAAGGACGGCACGCACATAATCGTATTCGGACGGATGCGCTGAATAGTGTCCCATTGCAGTTCCGGAATGCCGTTGCCCACGCGGACAATGCCTGCACCGAGTTCGCGCAATCCCAAGAAATAAGCCAATCCCGCCATAAAACGCTTGTCGATGGTGGTCATCAATTGGACTATGTCGCTGGGCTGAGTGCCGGTGCAGAGGAAAGAAATTTTTTCATTGTAAGCCAATCGGTCTAAATCTTTGTCGGTCATCGCAAAAGTAACAGGGTCGCCCAAAGTGCCGGAAGTCGTGATAAAGTCAATCACTTTTTCGGGAGAAACGCACAGGAAATCCTGATTGTAGAGTTGCAAATCTTTTTTATCGGTAAAAGGAATTTGTCGCAAATCTTCTAACTGCCTGATTTGAGCGACATCAATATCGTGTTCGCGAAACATTCGCTGATAAAACAGCGAATGGCGGCTTAGATATTGCAGAGCCTCTTGCATTTTCTCCTCTTGGAAGCGTTTGATTTCTTCTTTCGATTTATATTCTATTTCTGCATTATTCATTGTTCATTGTTTATTGTTTATTGTTCATTGTTTTATTATTCGTTTAGTAGTGCTTTCTCCGTTTGATTGGATAATCTGAAACAAATACATCCCCGATGGTAAATCCGACATATTAATTTCTATGGATTTGGAGAATGAACTTGTGTTCATGAGGTATCCTTTCAAATTATATACTCTCAATAATGTATTTGCTTCACCACCAACAGATATATACAATTTATCAATTACCGGATTCGGATAAAGTTTTGCCTCATTTAGCAATTCAATTTTTCTGTTTTCCTTTACCGTCATTTCATTATTTTCTTCTTCCGGAGCGCTTTCATCAGAAGACAATCTTAGCGTAGAGTTTACCACAGGAGAAGAATTGATACTTCCTGTCGGACAAGTCCAAAAAACAACTGCACCGATCGTTACATTTGACCCTGCTTTTGCATGAAAACCGGGTTTTAAAACAACGCTATTTGCGGACATTGCTAAACTTCCTCCATTTTCGACTACAATATTTCCATTGTTGGAAGAAATATTATCAACATTATTTCCGACAGTTATCAAATTCAGAGCTTCGTAGGCAATCGATTTGCCATTATCAATGGTTCGATTTTCTAAGTATAGATCGTTAGGAGCAACATGACTTTTCATGGCTTCCAACATCGCGGTACTAAAAACACCTACGTGATCGCTATCAAAAATATGATCATCGTTGATATTTTCTATATACAAGAAATCGAACGGACTAACAGCCGTCTTATTGAAATTCTGATATAAGTTGTTATTTATTTGAGTTACATCCGAACGAGAATTAAGGTAAGTTTTTATATTTGTCTGGGGTGTAACAGAAAGTCCCAAAGCACTATAAGCCGGAATAAAACAATCGGAATGTTGGTCTATGGTTGTTACTCCCAAAGTATTAAGAAATTGTCCTACAGCAGCATAGTCAAAATCACTAAGATTATGCAAGTTTTTGATGCTGCCGGGCGCATTGTCCAACGGCTGTGTGTTATTGACCACAATGTTTCTATCAATCAATTTAGGATCGCAATCCAGATAGGGTATTATGATGGGAGGAATCCCAACGAATGCCATCCACCATGTATATTTTATTTTAGCTTTAGGAATACAAGCATCTAACGAAATGGTTTCTTTATATATGCTTTTAGAAGTTTGATTGGGAACGGCATTTACTTCAAACTTCCATGTGACATTTTGCAATATTGCTGAAACCGGAAGCGGTATTCCCACAAGAGCCAATAACGCATCCAACGTCGCACCAACAATAGGTGTCGTTAATGGCGATTGATTCTTCTTTATCAAAGTAGCACCGGGAGAAAATCCTTGATTAGTACCGTTGCCGCTGCCCAAAGAAATTGCCATTGTAGTACATTTTTGAGGGAAATTGCCAATACTTGCCAAACTGTTCAAATAGCTTGTTCTTGCCGAATGGCGTTGAGCTGTATTTCCTTGTGTTGCTTCGTAATGATAGAGAAGCATTTCTTTTGCAGCCTGAGAACCTAACTGATTTTCTATAGCATCTCCCAGCATAGGCACCACTCCCCCTAAATCTTTATTCAGATAATATGCCATATACTGAAAGCCGAGTGGCACATTAGCCCCATTTTGAGGCGAATCCATCGAGATAAACAGTTTGGTTTTGTGGTCAATATTTTGGTGTTCCATATAGGTAAGCGCGTAGCGACATACCAAACCGCCCATACTTGCCCCAAGTACTATCAACTCGTTGTCGGACGTTTTTACATTTATTATTTTTTCCTGCATAAACTGTGCCAGATTCATCGCATTACTAATAACC
>BNTP01000009.1 GCA_025996695.1 Bacteroidia bacterium
GAAACAGAGGGCGTAAAAATAGTGGTAAGATAAAAAATGAAACACCCCATTTCGACGGAATGCAGGAAGAAAAATAAAAAAATAAAAATTATAAAATATACAAATTATGAAACGAATGTTATTTATTGTAGGCCTGTTTGGCTTAATGAGTTGCGCTTCCGGTATGGATGAAATTCAGGCTAAAAAGGAGGCTGGCGTAGGAGCAGATTCTATTCCAAATATCTTTGGTGTGGCAGAAGATACCGTTCCTCACGCCTATATCCCGATGCTTATACCCGGCAATCAGTGGACGGAGCTTATTGTTATCAATCCCATGAATCCGTATACAAGTAGTAGTTACAATATTGTTATAGAACTCGGAAATGATACAATCATTGAAGGAGTAAAATATACTCAAATGATAGAATATAGTAATCGCGTGCTTCCTTCGTTAGGCGACACTTCCGTTTACATCAGCTATATCCGAGAGGATACAACGACTCAAAAGGTATTTTATTTATATGGCGAAGAAGAAGAACTTTTATATGATTTTCAACTTCAAGTGGGTGATTCAGTTGATTATTCCTATTATCGAGAGCGAGTTGAAAAAGTTGATTTTGTTGAGATTGGTGGAATTTTGCGAAAACGGATAACGTTGGCTTATGATACTGCTAACTATATTGAAGGCATTGGATGCTTAGACGGCGGTTTGGTCAGTGGGCTACGGGGATATGGTGCGGGATCAAGAACAACTTTAGTATCTTTTTCTCAAAACGGCGTGCAGGTCTATCCTAAAGCAGCCACAGGGATACCACAAATTAGTTTGAGTCGGCGAAAGTAGCATGATTTTGGGGGGTAAATACAGGGCAACCGCATCAAAATTTAACATGATTAACTGCAATCATACCACTTGACTTTCGCCCCTTGTCCCGCGGGACAAAGTCAGAAATTGCTTGCAGGGAACGCTATTTAGAGGTATGATTGCGGATAATCATAAAATTTTACGCCTTCCGGCGTAGCAGATGATCCCAAAATCACAGAATTTTGATGCGGGTGCCCTGATAAATAATCAGGGCATCTGAAAAAAAGTCAATCATCCAAATAATTGTCGCGGTCTAAATCATAGTCGCCTGCCATGAATTTACTCAATAATTTTTTCAGATAACCATCCTCGTCCTGACACATTCGAATACCTTCTTCCAAAACAGATTTAGCTTCGTCGTATCGTTTCAAACGCACAAGTGCTTCTGCCTTAGAGTGATAAAACAGTTCCGAATTGGGAGAAAACGCAATTGACTTGTCTAAATACACGATTGCTTTTTCCCATTGTTCCAATTGGGCACACATTTCTGCCGCTATCAATGGGACGAACGTCTGGCCAAAAATTTGATGTGGCGAAAACTCGTCCGTAAACTCCTCCAAAGCTTCCAAGGCTTGCTCATAATTTTCGCTATCGTGGTAGGTTCTTGCCATATCCAGCAAATGCAAATTACGGTCATAGCCCAATGATTCGGCATATTGAAAGGCTTCGACCGCTTTCTCATGCTCTTCCATTTTATTGTAAATATCGCCTAATTGCTTCCAAAAATTGACATCTAAAGCATTCTTTTGAGTCAATTTATCTGCCATTTCAAAGGTTTTTTCTCTTTCATCCATTGCCCAATACGTCTCCATGTTGAGCCACAAAAACTCCTGTACGTCGGGAAACAATTTGATTCCTTCGTTGATGACGGCTATTGACGATTGAAACAAATCCACATCAGCCAAAGCATCGCCCATAGCGAGGTAAATAGCAGACAAGCGGTCATCACTGGTATAGATTTCCGTCATTTTTGAAAACGCCACAAACGCCTCTTCCTCCATTCTGAGGTGCAGAAGCGACAATAATACATTGCTGTCCGCAATGACATTGCCCTGACAGACATGTTTCTTGGAAAGCGTCAACAAATCGTTCCACAACCCCCGCTCTTCAAGTGCGTCCATGACATCGCCAAGCAATTCCTTATCGTTCGGATAGATTTTCAGCGCATATTTAGCCGTTTTTTTGAGCTTGCTTTCCTCGCGATCGTTGGCATAAAAAGAAACAATATTGCCCAATTCGGACGAGTCAAAAAGACGCGACGGCTCTCGATTAGCATCCAAAGTCTCATCCCATTCATAGAAAAAATCAGGATAAGGACGTCCTAACGAAAACATATCGTCATCGTCATCATCATCGTCATCGTCTTCACCGTCATAACCGCCGTTAAAGCCGTTCCCGAAATCATCAATATCATCAAAACTATCGTCGAAATGAAGCATAATCTTTTATATTTAGGCTACAAAGGTAGCATTTTTTTTTATGATATTCGATGCCTTGCTGCCATTTAACATTCTCATGTCATAATTATTTAGTATCTTTGCACCCAATTTATAAAATATTTGTCACAATGAAAGAATATAAAGATTTTTCCGAAAGCGAACCGAGCATTGTCAGTGATGTTGCTGTTGCGTATGAGGTTACCCAATCGCAACCAAGTTTTTTTGCTCCGTTCTATAATAGTGTGGATGATGATATTCCTTTGGATGCAACCGGCAGACCTATTGGATATAGTTTGGAGGATTTTTCAGGAAAATTGTTGGATAAACTTTCCAAAGCATACGGTGTTGATTTCAGAAAATTATGAACCAATATGACATCATTATTTCTGCCGAAGCCATGGAAAACATCGACCAACTTGTTGATTACATCCACAGCCAACTTGAAGACCCACGTGCCGCCCGTCAGTACCATGACGGTTTGATTGATACGATTCAAAAACTCTCGTTTTATGCCGGTTCCGTTGGCACCAACGAATTTGTGCAAGCCATGTTTGGGCTTGATGCCCGCAGTGTCATTTACAAGAAAATGACGATTATCTACGTGATTCGTGGAAACGTTGTTTATGTCAAACGAGTGATTGCAGGCTCAATGATACACTAACTTTATTTCCTCTATTTTCTCAAAATTGGCTGATTTTCTTTGCGGATAATCATGATTTTTTTAGCGTAAAAAACTATTGCGTAAATTTTGTGGCTAACCTCGCCGAGTAATATCCCGCAAAATACCCCGCCCCGCCGTTGCTGATGTTGGTTTCGATGTTGGAGGCAGGACCTCCGAACATAGGATTTTCGCCGCCTTTTTCATTTTTGCATTGGCGAATGAAATCGTAGAAACCTTTGGGAATTAGGCTGAGTGTTACCTCGATACTGTCGCCCGATTGCAGGTAAATTCGGCGATTTTGCTCATCTCCGTCACCCATATTCACTTCTTTGTCTTTAGTTGAACGGTCGCCGAAATTGCGCACCATTTTATGTTGATATTGCCCCTTAAACAGTCGCTCATTGTCGGAAATGGAATAACGGGAAAGTTTTGCCGTCAGCAGAGTATCTTTATAGCCCTCCACCGAATCTTTGTAAGTCGTGTGGAGCATATAATAATTGTCCTGCGGCGTGTCCTGAAAGTGTATGGATAAGATATGAGCGCGCACGCCCATCATTTCCGTCGTTTGAAACGAGAGTGAGTCGGGCATGATAGGGCGCGGAATTTCCGTTTTGGCTGTATATGTTTCACCCGCTACTTCCACTGATAGTGAGTAAGTTACTAAAATGTCAACGGCAAATGGAGTTTCCGAGAGGTACAATCCGGATAGGGTGTCGGGCAAAAACTGCCAAGATTTGCCGTCAGAAGCACTGACTTTCACGATGGCATCGGCAATGCCTTTATTCGGTTCATCGTCAAAATAGGGCGATGAACGACTTACGTTCACTTCCTGATGTTTCAACTCATTAGTCAGTTCGCCGTAGATGACGACGACGGGAGGCGAATTGTCGGTGCGAATGTCGAAAGGTTCGGTGCAACCCGCCATGAGCAGCATTGTGACCATTAGGAGGGGATTGCGGGTCAAGCCTGCAATGACAGTTTTTTTCTTTTTCATTGTTTTAAAACTTGAAATTATACGTTATTGATGGCACTATGCCGAATAAATACATCATTTCGGCGTAAGGGATGCCTGTTACTTTATCCTGTGAATAGTTGATTGTCCACGGGTTGTGCTGATTGTAGGCATTGTAAAGAGAGAAATTCCATTCGCCTTTCCAATACTTGTGCGGGTCGGAAATATAATTCAGGGACACATCCAAGCGGTGGTAATTGGGCTTGCGGTATTCGTTGCGCCCCGAATAGATGGGGAAATATTCGTCGCCAACGGCAAATCTGCCCGTAGGATAGGTAGTGGGCGTGCCGGTGGCGAAGACCCAAATTGCCGAGAGGTTGATTTTCTTGGAAAAATTGTAGGTTGCCACGATGTTTACTGCGTGAGGCTTGTCGAAAGGCGCGAGGTAGGTTTTCCCGTGATTGACCTCTGCGATGGTGCGCTCCGAGCGCGACCACGTGTAATTGAAAAAACCGGTCAGACGACCTTCATTTTTGCGCGCCATCAACTCTATTCCGTAGGCTTTACCTGTGCCGGTGCGCACTTCGTCCTCTAAATTTTGGTTTAACAAAAGGTTGGAATGTTCCTTAAAATCAACGACATTCGTCAGATTTTTGTAGTAGGCTTCAACAGACAATTCATAATTGTTGTCATCGAAATTGTGAAAGTAGCCGATGGAAAACAAATCCACCTGCTGGGGTTTGATTTTGGGGCTTGCCGTGAACCACACATCCAACGGCGAGCCGGAAGCCGAATTGTTTGCCAATTGCATATACTGCGTGTTGTGCGAGTAGCCGACTTTCAGCGACGACGTGTTGGTGAGTTTATACACCGCACTCGCGCCGGGTTCCAATGCCGTGTAGAGGTGCTTCACGCTGTCGATATTTTGGAAAGCCGACAGGCGAATGCCATAACTGAGCGACAAATTGTCCGTCAATTTCTGTTCGTTCGCCAAATAAGCACCATATTCCAATGCCTCTTTTCGGGGTATATTGATGAAACTTGTGCTGTCAGACATTCCGCTGACACGGACTTCGCCGGGGCGAAACGCATGATAAGTCCCAGAAACACCGTAAGATATGTCCCAAAGCGGACTGATGGGCTGATGAAAATCGGCACGAAACATCCAATCGGTGATGCGGGATTTCCAACTTGCATCAATATCATTCATGTCGGCAGCCAAACCGTATTGATAGTCCGTGAAATGTGCGCTGAACTTGCCAAACAGCTTCTTCGACAGCACGCGATTCCACGTGAGCGAGGCGGCGGTGTTGCCATAGTCGAAATTGCCCATCGCCATCCCCATCTTGTCCAAGCCGTTGTAGATGTTAAATTCTAATTTGTCTTTGTCCGAAAGGCGGTGCGTGAGTTTGCCGTTCAAATCGTAGAAATAGAGCGTGGCTTTCCGCAATTCGGGTTCGGAGGCAAATATCAGAAACAAATCTGCATACGTCCGTCGCGCGGCAGCCACCCAAGTCGTTTTTTCGCCCAACGGCCCCTCCAGCATCAATCGGCTGGAAATCAGTCCAATGCCTCCCGTGCCGGTGATAGAATCCGGCGCATCCGTGAGCGTGTTCACCTCCAACAGCGAAGCCAATCGCCCGCCGTGCCGAAAAGGGAAATGCCCCTTGTAGAGTTCAATTCCCTTAATCACATCATTGTTGAAAGCCGAGAAAAACCCCATCTGGTGCGAAGGATTATAAACCGTCGTGTTGTCTAAAACAATCAGATTTTGGTCGGGCGACCCACCGCGCACGCTGAATCCCGAACTGCCTTCGGAGGTAGTCTGCACACCCGGCAGCAGCTGAATAGCCTTGAGAATATCCACCTCGCCCATAAACGCCGGCATCAGTTGTATCTCCTTGATGCTCAGTTTTTCAACGCCCATAGTGGTGCCCGTCACATTCAAATCTTTGCGGCGGGCAGAAACCACCACCTCCTCCAATTTTTTGTCGTTCTTTTTGTCAGGCTCATTCATGTTTTGCGAAAAGACACAAATAGGGAAGAAGATGGCGCACAGGACAAGTCCGTTTTTTGATACTGTCATATTTTTTACTGCTTTTGGGGCGCAAAGGTACGGAAAACTTTTGGAACAAAAAAAGTTTTTTGGTTTTATTTTTATTAAAAATATATAAAAGTTCCGCTACATACGATTTAAGCACAATCAGGGCAACCGGTATAGAACATACGGGCGGAGCGCGAGTTTGTGCGGACTTAGCACGAAGATTGTTTATTCAAATTATTTTACTATCTTTGTAGCGTAAACATTAAAAATTTTATAGGATGAAACGTATTTTTAGAACATTAAGTGTTGCCGGCGCACTGTTTGTGATGAACCTGACGGCAAGTGCCCAAACTCCGGCTGTTTCGACCAAGTATTCGGACGAAAAAATCGAGGAGTTAATCCAAAGTTATCTCACGGCAAACGCCCGTGATGTATCCCCTGATGAAACGCTGTCGCAACAATTGAAAAAAGACTTTTCGGCAGCGCGCGACATTGAATGGGAAACGGCAGCCGGAATCTACGAAGCCGAATTTGAAATCAACCGGACGGACTACAAAGCCTTCTACGATGCCGACGGAAACCTGTTGATGTACATTTTTGACATTCGGCTGTCGCAAGTTCCCGCCAATATCAAAAACGCGGCGCAGGCGAAGTATCCCGCTTTCAAATTCGACCGCGATGCAAAAAAAATCATTAAAGGGAAAAAAGTGCTCTATCAAGTAACGCTGGAAAAAGGAGAAACCGAGATTGATGCAACGTTTAATAGCGACGGAAGTTTTGTGAAAGAGCATTATGATTAAATAAACAATGATTATCCGCAATCATACCACTAAGTTGTTTGTCCGCAAACGTCTTGAAGGAAATCTCCCTCCCACTACTCTGCAACGGGTTGCTCTGATACAAATCGGTTGCGCAACTGCTGCTCAAAGCTACCAGCCCGAGCAGGCTAAAAAACAATTCTTTCTTTTTCATGTTTTTCTAAAATTTTTTTGTTTGTAAATATTTTTCTTTCGTTATTCATTATTCATTGTTCATTATTTTGCCCGGACAATCCGTTAGGATTGCATCGCTCGGTAGAAACGACCAAGCCTCACGCGTCCCGCATGCCGCAGGTATGCGGCCATTGGCGATTTGGGTTGCATGCCTACCATGCAGGGATGTCATGTTCGTGCGGGAAAGGCGTGTTGGCCAACGCGACACCATAGAAAGGCATGTCAGCAGGAGGTGTCTCCGCTCCGCAAAGCGATCTATCGCCCGCTTTGCTTCGGTCGACAAGACGACCCTCACGTTGGGGGTCGTCTTGTCGACCGAAGGGACGTAGTCCCGCAGTGGAGACACCCCATGCTAACACGCCGTCCTGCCTTGCAGGCAGATGTGGAGTTGCATTGCTTTGCCGCAGGTCATGACCTGCGGTTATGAAAATATTGGCTTTCAGCCAAGGGGAACCCACAGCGGCAAAGCCGCCGTCATTGCGAGGGCGAAGCCCGAAGCAAACTATAAAAAGCTGCTGGTTTGCTTCGGGCTCCGCCCTCGCAATGACGGAACAAGCCGCAACAGGACTCAAAAGTCCCATTACGGCTTGCTTGTATGTTTGTGAAAACGGGATTTAACGCCGGAAGCGTGCAGACGCGCAGACGCTCTTGCGCGGGCTTGCCGAGGCAAAGAAATTTACCCCCCACCCACGTAAGTTACTGATAATGAGGGGGGTATGAGCGATATTTTTTTGTTGTCTACCATTAATCTAATTAGTACTTGCTGCAAAGGTACAAACTTTTTTCATATAATCACACATTATATAACGACTTTAACATTTATTATCTTTACAACTTCGCAAAAAAATCCTCATTTTTTATTATCTTTCAGCGAAACGGTGCGATTAAAGACTAATTTGTCTTTGGTGCTGTCCGTGTCCACATTAAAATAGCCAATTCGTTGAAACTGAAACCGTTCAAGCGGCTTGGCATTCGCCAATTCGGCCTCTACCCTCGCCTCTTTTTTGATAATGAGCGAATCGGGATTCAGCAATGCCCGGAAGTCGGTATCTTCTTCTGCTGCCGGATTTTCTACTGTGAACAAGCGGTCGTATAACCGCACTTCCGCCGGCAAGCTGTGCTCTACGGACACCCAGTGCAAGGTACCCTTCACTTTGCGATTCGATTCGGGCATTCCGCTTTTCGTTTGCGGGTCGTATTCGGCATAGATTTCTTCGATATTACCGGCGGCATCCTTTTTCACACCTGTGCATTTAACGATGTAGGCATTTTTGAGACGCACTTCTTGTCCGGGCGTCATGCGGAAAAACTTGCCTGCCGGATTTTCCATAAAATCTTCGCGCTCTATATATAGTTCGCGCGCGAAAACTATTTGGTGTGTGCCCATTGACTCATCTTCTGGATTATTGACGGCTTCCATCAGTTCTGTTTTGCCTTCGGGATAGTTTGTGATAATCAATTTCACGGGGTCAATCACGGCAGACACGCGTTTGGCGGTCGCATTGAGGTCTTCACGCACCGCATGTTCCAGCAGCGACACATCAATCATGGCTTCAAACTTTGTGTAGCCTATTTTGTCCACAAAATTGCGAATAGCTGTTGGTGTGTAACCTCTGCGACGCAAACCGGCAAGGGTCGGCATCCGTGGGTCGTCCCAACCGCTGACCAAACCTTCTTGCACGAGTTGCAGCAATTTTCGCTTGCTCATCATCGTGTAGGTCAGATTCAGACGGTTAAATTCCATCTGTCGCGGACGATAGTTACCGTCTTGCGGACGAATATCTTTCAAGCGGTCGACAAACCAATCGTAGAGCGGACGGTGCACCTCAAATTCCAGCGTACAAATCGAGTGAGTCACGCCCTCAAAATAATCGCTTTGCCCGTGTGCGAAATCGTACATCGGATAGGCGTGCCAGGTCTTGCCTGTGCGATGGTGCGGATGGTGGATGACGCGATAAATAATCGGGTCGCGAAAGTGCATATTGGGGCTCGCCATGTCGATTGTGGCACGCAATACCATTGCTCCTTCGGGAATTTCGCCGCTGTTCATGGCTTCAAACAACTTCAAATTTTCCTCTACCGGGCGATTGCGATAAGGCGAATCCGTGCCGGCTTGCGTTGGCGTTCCTTTTTGCTTGGCAATATCTTCGGCAGATTGCTCGTCAATATAGGCTTTGCCTTCTTTAATAAGCGCGACGGCAAAATCCCACAATTTTGGGAAATAATCGGACGCAAAGTAGATGTTTTTCCAATTAAATCCCAACCATTGAATATCTTCTTTGATGGCGTCCACGTATTCCACATCCTCCTTACTCGGGTTGGTGTCGTCGAAACGCAGATTACATACGCTGTCATATTTCTGAGCGATCCCAAAATCCATACAGATGGCTTTGGCGTGCCCGATATGGAGATAGCCATTAGGTTCAGGCGGGAAACGCGTTTGCACACGACCATCATTTTTATCCTCTGCCAAATCCTCTTTCACATTTGTCTCAATAAAATTAAGACTTTCTTTGGGGGTAGAAACAAGCCCCTCCCCTACCATTTCGTTATTTTCTGTAGACATATATTTTTGTTTTAGTCTACAAAGGTACAATTTTTTTTTGATAATAGTTTGAAAAATGAAAAAACAATAGTACCTTTGCGTTGTATTAACATAATATTAACTGCATATTAACGCGAAAAACAGAGAAATATGTATGTATGCAAACTAAAAGAGGGGATAAAGAAACTTTTCTTTACGCAACAGGTGAAAAGCAAAGTTATCGCGATGCCTTTCGAACAAGCGCTTTTTCAAAAGCATACGCTTTTGATAGGAAGCTATGCGCTCAACGTTCAGATGAATTTGCTGAAGTTTGCGAATGGCAAACCGCACCAAATCTCACCTCGCGAGTGCGATATTCTTAAATTACTCTCTCAAAATGCGGAAAAGATAGTCACACGGGATTTTATTTTAAGCAGTTGTTGGGAAACCACTTCCGGTTATGCTTCGCGCAGTTTGGATTTGTTCATTTATCGTTTGCGCAAAGAACTGATTCTCGACCCCAAAGTGAAAATTTACACCATTCGCGGCAAAGGTTTTATTCTAACGACTAATCATCAGCCTGATTAAAAAAGTTAGCGGCATCGGTGTCATTAAACGGTATCATGTCCCGCAGGGCTGTGTAGCCCACCAATACCGTAGGTTTCGCTTCGCTTCACAGAATTTACACGATAACCAACGGCAATTATTGCATCAAGATTAAAGTGTTTTACTGTTCTGCAAACCTCGCGATTACCTTCTTGTTGAACTACCGAGAAATCCTCGGCAGTTGAAATTTCTTTCAATTCACCTTCTGCGTAAATATTTTTCAGGTGCAAGCCAATATTGTCGATTGAAGTTTCAAACAGCAATCCCATATTTTTTTGCGACAACCAAATAGTGCCGTCCTGCACACGCACCTCTACGCCGTCGCCTTTAGACTGGTAGGCAAAAGTCAGGAACTCGGCTGTGCTGTTGCGAATTTGCAGATTGTTGTTATTTTTGTTTTTTTTATTCATCTGTTTATAATTTGTGTGTATGCGACCAAATTAGCTAATTTGCCAATTCAGAGATGAATTTGATGCGAACGAGGCGAATTTCTTCTTCGGTAAAGTCCCTTCCGAGTTCGTCAATCGCTTCTTCCATGCCGTCGGTTTCTGAGTCTTGGAAATAGGAACAGATGTCTTCGACGTGCTCTTCGTCCATTACCTCGTTGAGGAAATAGTCAATATTGATTTTCGTACCTGAATAAACAATCGCTTCAATCTCGTCCAATAATTCATTGAATTCCAATCCCTTAGTTAGTGCGATGTCGTCCAAAGCCACCTTGCGGTCAAGGCTTTGCACGATAAATATCTTCAATTTAGACTTGTTGGCGACCGTGCGAATGCGCAAGTCTTCGGGACGTTCGATTTCATTTTCGGTAACGTGACGCTGAATCAGCTCAATAAATTCCTGACCGTAGCGTTTGGCTTTGCCCGAACCGACACCCGGAATGTTTTGCAATTCGTCGATAGTAACCGGATAAGTCGTCGCCATTGCCTCCAGCGAGGGGTCTTGAAAAATCACGTAAGGCGGCACATCCAATTTTTTGGACATTTTTTTGCGCAAATCCTTCATGATAGAGTACAACACAGGGTCTACGGCACACGATGCGCCACCTCGAATAGGCGTTTCATCGCGCTCGTCGTCGTCAAAATCAGTATCTTTGGAAATCTGAAACGAAACCGGATTTTTCAGATACTCGCGTCCTTCGGGCGTGAGTTTGAGCAAGCCGTAATTCTCAATATCTTTGTCTAAATAGCTCGCTATAAGTGCCTGACGGATAACGGTATTCCAAGTTTTCTCGTTGGTGTCTTGGCCGGTACCAAACATTTCCAATTCGTCATGCTCGTAAGTGACGACACCCGACGTTTTTTTGCCTTGCAAAATATGGATGACATGGTCGCCTTTGAACTTGTCGCGCAAAACATCAACGGTTTCAAGCACCGAAACCAGTAAATCTTTGGCTTCCATTTGCTTTTTAGGATTCAAACAATTGTCGCAACTCCCGCAATTTTCTTCGGTGTAATCCTCGCCAAAATAGTGCAGAAGCACTTTTCTCCGACAAACAGACGTTTCGGCATACGCACGCGTTTCTTCTAAAAGTTGTTTGCCAATTTCCTGTTCAGAAATCGGCTTACCCTGCATGAATTTCTCTAATTTCAGCAAATCTTTGTTGACGTAAAAAACAATGCACTTGCCTTCGCCGCCATCGCGACCCGCGCGTCCTGTTTCCTGATAATAGCCTTCGAGGCTCTTGGGGATGTCATAATGAATCACATAACGCACATCCGGTTTGTCGATTCCCATCCCAAAAGCGATGGTGGCCACAATGACATCTGCCTGTTCCATCAAAAACTTGTCCTGATGTTCGGAACGTTTTGTAGAATCCATTCCTGCATGATAAGCGAGTGCTTTGATGCCATTAGCTTGCAAAATTTCGGCAAAATCTTCTACGCGTTTGCGCGACAAACAATAAATAATGCCCGATTTGCCTTCGTTTGCCTTGATGTATTTGACAATATCTTTGTCAACATCTTGTGTTTTCGGACGCACTTCGTAATACAGGTTGGGGCGGTTGAACGACGATTTGAAGACTGTTGCGTCCGTCATCACCAAGTTTTTTTGGATGTCGTGCTGCACTTTGGGCGTTGCCGTAGCCGTCAATGCAATGAGTGGATGATCGCCTATTTCATTGACAATCGGACGAATACGACGATATTCCGGACGGAAATCGTGTCCCCATTCAGAAATACAATGCGCTTCATCAACGGCATAAAACGACACCGGCACTTCCCGCAAAAATTCGACATATTCCTCTTTGGTCAGCGATTCGGGAGCTACGTAGAGCAATTTCGTTTTGCCTGCGAGAATGTCATTTTTTACCACATCAATCGCCGAGCGATTGAGCGACGAGTTGATGAAATGGGCCACCCCGTCTTCCTCGCTGAAATTGCGCATGGCATCCACCTGATTTTTCATCAGGGCGATGAGCGGCGAGATAATAATCGCCGTTCCGGGCATCAACAACGCAGGTAACTGATAGCAGAGCGACTTGCCTCCGCCGGTTGGCATCAGTACAAACGTATCTTTTCCGTCCAAAACATTGCGGATAATAGCCTCTTGGTTGCCTTTGAACAGGCTAAAACCAAAATGCCTTTTCAGTGCTTCTGTCAAAAATTCTTTGCAAAAATTAGTCATACGTCATTTCTATTCCACAACAAAGATATACTATTGTTTTGATATATTCCAAATAATTTGAGCATTTTTTTCAAAAAATAATCAAAAAATTTTCATTATTGCCTCACAACGCACTGTAGGGCATATATCGAAGCTGTCGAACGGCGGTAGGCTGGTGCCTGAAAACTTGGCAAGCATATTTTCGGAGAGCGTTTTCGTCCCGTCGGTGACAAACCAAATCAGAACCTGATTGCTTAATGTGAGGAGGCTCTCGTTGATAAGATACCTCCTGCATGGTCGTTGTTGTAATTTTTAGCCATAATTTTTTGAGTTAAAGTTGGAATAAAAAAGGACAATCAGTTTTTATTTGATTAAACATAGCTTCATGTCCTAATAAAGAAGGGTGAACATTATCAGCTTGTACATATCCACTTTTCCACGTAGAAGGGTCTCCTGAAACAGTAACAGCTTTATTCATGTCAACATAAAATTCTCCTGAGGCTTTTACAAAATCATTTATAACTTTAACAGTGGTTGTATAGTCAGCTTCAGGACGGGGGGTACAAGTTACAAGAATAGGAATACGTCCTTCTGATTTTATTTGGTCAATTAACTGTTGCATATATGTCTTATATGCAGTCACATTGCTAATATTATTTGTTCCCAAGCTAACAAATACATATTTGGGATTATACCAAGTTATTTCAGTTTTATATCGATTTATATAAGCAGAGTTAATTGCTTCTCCTCCTTTCCCATTAATAACAACATCATTATTTCCTATTGCTGAAGCAAGTAAAGCACACCATCTATTTTCCAATCCGTAAGCGACCATTGATGCTCCTTCTATAAAAGAATCCCCTGTTATGTATAATTTTGCTTTTGGAGTATAATCGCTGGAAGTTGTAAGCGTTTCAAGGCTTATCGTTCCGGATTCAACCCCGAAGAATCCAGCGCCCCACATAATAGAAGCTCTATTATTAGTTGTTTTATTGTATTCTTTTTCAAATAAAATACCTTGAGAACTTGCAAAGTATTTAACTCCATTAGCAAACTTTTTAAATCCAATAGAATAAGTTTCTCCGGGAGTTATAGCAAAAGGTAATGGAATTGTTTCTACTAAAGCAGAACCGTTCAAACTCGAATTAAGAGCATATATTTCAATTCCTGTAGATTTGAGTTTCAATCCTGCATATCCTTTTCCAATCCAAGTTGATAGAGTCCCGGATGTTAAAGTGAAACATGCACTCATTTCAAATCGCTCCATATAGGTTTCTACAGTCTGATAATTCTTTGCTCCTGTTGTTCCACTTCCTGTGATATATTCAGGGGAGGAAACTAATTTTTGAATTATTTTATTTTCCCTTTCGTTTCCATGGTTAAATTCCCAACCGCCGGTAGCAGCATGATTGATGTAAACTTTGCCATCGGTTGTCAAATAGTAGATCATACCTTCCGCCACAGAACCGGAGGCCGGAAGCACATCTACTTTGGGCAAAAGCAATCCGCCGGATGCTCCATCCAACTCCAACACGGCACCGGTAGTGACAGGAGTTGTCGGGTCGCCACCAATCTTTACTTGTGCTGAAACCAATGAGCAATGTCCGGTCAGCACCATACCTGCAAATACGAAAAGTAACCATTTCATCGGTCTTTTTCCTTCCTTTTTTGTATAAATTATTCGTTTATTTATTCATTCAACCTACCTCACAAGCTACGCACACACCGCACCGTATAGAAATAGTCCGACACCGATGTCGTGCTCGGCCCGGTCATGGAGGTGCTACCATTGGAGAGGTAGAAGTACTGATCGGCAGCACCACTACTCCACCAGTAGCCGATGGAATTCCAATCCGTCCACGCGGCGGTGCGACCGAAACCTGCGGCAACACCACTGTTCCAAGCCCCTTGTAATTGAGCCGTCGTTCCGGTTGTACCCGTGCCTGCGGTCAATGAGGGAAAAGCCGTTTTTATGGCCGTCCACTGTGTGGCATTTGGAAGTGACCAGCCTGTGCCAAGTGCTTGGCATGCAGCAGCTGCCTCCGACCATGCGTAATAATATCCGTGATACCCTGCCGAAGGATAAGGAGAATCATTGTACGTCGTATACGATGCGGGTAATTGAGTAATGTTTTGTGTTGTCCAACAAAGATTTTGCAAACCGGTATTACTATAATTTGCTGTTGTATAACCGCTGATTACGCCACCACACTTCGGAGTGAGCAAATCAATAGCATTACGAAGAGCTGTAACAGAATCCTCTAATGCTGCCTGTGTCGCCAAAGCACTCAATAGCGCACGAACAATTGAAATAGAATCCGCCAACGCTACTTTTGTTGCACTCATTCCGCGAAGAAACGCGATGGAATCGGCTAATTCCGTTTTTGTAGTGCTGCGAAGCGATGAAACCGAATCCGCCAACGCCACTTTTGTTGCACTCATACCGCGAAGAAACGCGATGGAATCGGCTAATTCCGTTTTTGTAGTGCTGCGAAGCGATGAAACCGAATCCGCCAGAGCTACTTTTGTTGCACTCATTCCGCGAAGAAACGCGATGGAATCGGCTAATTCTGCTTTTGTGGTGCTGCGAAGCGATGAAACCGAATCTGCCAATGCTACTTTTGTTGCACTTATACTGCGAAGAAACGCGATGGAATCGGCTAATGTGAGATTTCTTATCGTGTGAATTGATGCGATGGAATCGATTAATTCGGCTTTTGTGGCCAAGTCGCTCAAATCTTGGTCGCCGGTGTTAATTCCTGACAAGTTGAGTAAATTGTGAATGTCTGCAGCCGAGACACGCCAAGCCGGAGAAGCTACAAAAACAGGGTCTGTTTCAGGGAACGATCCGCCGACAATGCTTTCAGCCGTCTTCGCATGCAAGGCGTAAGGGACTGTCAATAATTGACTTGTGCCGGAAATAACGTAATTTGTTCCGCCGGCAGGGTCTGTTTCTGTTTTTACAAAATAGGTGTCGTCTGCCCAATTGATGTTTCTAAAATCCGGTGAGCCACCGATTTCTAAACTCACCAACCCATTCGCGTTTGTTGTGGGAAAATAGGCTTGTTCATAAACGGCAACCCCAAATTCAGACCCTTTCAAGATACTAACTTTGATTCCAACCGGTTTATTACTAACTAATTTACTCTGCGCATCACGAATAACTGCCTGATAGCTAATTTTGTCAGGCGTTTGAGCAAGTATTGGCAACAATAAAATCGTTGCAACTAATACGGATAATAATTTTCTCATGACTATTATTTTTTTATTATTTTAAACACTTTAATGCTTTTCCCATTTTTTGTCACGTGCAAAAAGTAAACTCCCGCAGCTAAACCTTGCATAGGAATGGGTGTTCGGGCGGAGTTAATCGACTCTATTTGCTCAGGTTGACCAAGCATGTTAATCAGTTGATAACCCCATTTTTCGTCGGTATAATCGGCAAATTGCAAGTTTAATATGTCAACGGCAGGATTGGGAAATACCGAAAGATTCACTGTTTCACCACCCGGAGTGGAGATGACATAAATTTCATACGGCATCTGTATTCCTTTCAACACCGTTCCATCCGCACTATCGTCTGTGGTATAAAATACCTGCCCAATCGAATAGGAAACGGAACCGGCGCTGCTGACAGCGGTGTCACCCGCCACTACAATCGCCTGCTGGGCTTGTACGGATGCTCCAACTGCGAGGAGAAAAGCGAGTAATTTTAATTTTTTATGTTTCATAATATAAAATTTATGATTATCGGTGTGTCCCTTTTATGCCATTTATGACGCTACAGCATACTGCATAGCATTCCGTTCAATGTGCGATTTTGCATAATCCAACGTCACGTGCAACTCTTTTTGCTCCGAAGAGGGGATTTCAAACATGGGGTCAATCATCATGTTCTCGGTAATCGAACGCAATCCGCGCGCACCCAGCTTAAATTCAATCGCTTTATCGACCACATATTCCAATGCAGCTTCGTCGAAAGTCAGTTTTACGCCGTCCATTTTGAACATTTTGATGTATTGCTTGATGATGGAATTTTTGGGTTCCGTCAAGATGGCGCGCAACGCCACTTTGTCTAATGGATTAAGATAGGTCAGCACCGGCATACGTCCGATGATTTCGGGGATTAATCCAAACGATTTCAAGTCTTGCGGCGAAATGTATTGCAACATATTGTTCTTGTCTACCGCGGTATTGTGGGCTGGCGAGGTGTATCCGACAACCTGTGTATTGAGCCGTTGCGAAATTTTTCGTTCGATTCCATCGAAAGCTCCACCGCACACAAACAAGATATTTTTCGTGTCAATCGCAATCATGGGCTGATCGGGGTGCTTGCGTCCGCCTTGGGGCGGCACATTGATGATTGAACCTTCGAGAAGTTTCAAAAGTCCCTGTTGCACGCCCTCGCCACTCACGTCGCGCGTGATAGAAGGATTGTCTGATTTGCGGGCAATTTTGTCGATTTCATCGATAAAAACGATGCCGCGTTCGGCTTCTTTGACGTTGTAATTCGCCACTTGCAGCAGGCGCGTCAAGATGCTTTCGATGTCTTCGCCCACATAGCCGGCTTCCGTCAAAACGGTGGCATCTACAATCGCAAACGGAACTTTCAGCATCCGCGCGATGGTTTTTGCAAGCAATGTTTTTCCCGTTCCGGTAGCACCGACCATGATGATATTGGATTTTTCGATTTCCACACCATCGTCACTTTCGGCTTGCAGCAGGCGTTTGTAGTGGTTGTAAACGGCAACCGACAAATAGCGTTTCGCATCGTCTTGACCGATGACATACTGGTCTAAAAATGCCTTTATGTCGCGAGGAAAAGGCAATTTCTCCGGCTCAATGGATGCTTTTTCGTTGCTTTCGCGCGAACGAGCATTGCCGGAGCCGCTCTTCTCCCCACTTTCTTTGAGGGCATCTTTCAAAATGGTGTCTGCATTTTGGATGCAATCACCGCAAATCAATCCGGTCAAACCGGTGAGCAAAAAACTGACTTCTCTTTCGGAGCGTCCGCAAAAGCTGCAATACTGGATAGGCTTTCTCATTCTTTTTCTATATATTTTTGCACAAATGTAGGCAAAAAATCAATACTCTCCAAATTTATTTCAATATTGAAAGAATTTGTGAGAATCCTGTCATATCCAAAATTTCTTTTATCTCCGCATTGATATTGCGAAATGTCAGTTTTTTTTGCGCTTTATTCGCACTTTTTTGCAACGACAGAAACACGCGCAAGCCCGAACTGCTGATGTAGGTCAATTCCCTGCAATCCACGACCATATCCGCAGGCGGAGTGTCGATGAAATCGGCGATTTTTTTGTCAAACGCTTCAGAATTTGTAGTGTCAAGTCGTCCCGAAAGATTTATCACTACTTGTGCGCTGTTTTTTTCAATTGTTACTTCCATCTTTTTAAAATTATGAATTATGAATTATGAATTATTTTTTTCAATTGCAATTGATTGGTATTGCCAATTCTGTTGTAGCTCACTTCGTCCATGATTTGTTGGATAAGGTGTATTCCTAATCCTCCTATTGGTCGGTCTTCTACCGGAAGAGAGATGTCGACAGGAGTGATTGCAGTGGGGTCGAATGCGATGCCTGAATCTTCGATTGTGAACACAAGTTGACTCTCAGTGTGAGTCAGGCGAATAACGATTTGCTCTTCTTTGGTTTCGCTCTCGTAAGCATACCGGATAATATTTACTACAACCTCTTCCAGTGCCAAGTTGAGTTTCATTGTCAGCGCGGGCGACAAGTTCAACTCCTCCCCTATTGTTTCCAAAAAGCTGTTGAGGTTCGATATGATCGACATTTTGTTGGGCAATCTCAACTCGTGCGGAAACGAATAATTGACCGCCAGCAAAGCGATGTCATCGTTTTGTTCCGCATCTTGCACATACCTTTGCACGGCATCTTCCACTCGCTTAATAAGCCGGTTTGGCTGCTCATCAACACTTGCATTCGCCAATGTATCGAGCAGACGTTGGTTGCCGAAAAGTTCTTTTCGAGAATTTTCTGCTTCCGTCAGCCCGTCCGTATAGAGCAGCAAAGTGGTATGATTGTCAAGCTGCAATTTTTCCGTTTCGTAGGGATAATCTTTCATCACACCTGCCGGAATATTGGGTTTTACGGACATGAAAGCCCGTTTGTTGCCGCCGGATAGAATTACAGGCGGGTTATGTCCGGCATTGCAATAGCGCATTTCTCCCGTTTGCAAATCCAGTGTGGCGACAAAAAGCGTGACAAACATGTCGAACGAATCGTGTTCGGTCAACAGATCATTCATGGCACGAAGTATGTCGGCGGGGTCGCTGAAATAATTGACCAAAGAGTCGAACGTGCTTTTTGTAATCGCCATAAACAGGGCAGCCGGCACGCCTTTACCCGACACATCGCCGATTAGAAAATAGAGTTTATTGTCTTTGATGAGGAAAGTATAGAGGTCGCCGCCCACCGCCTTCGCCGGCTTGATGTAAGCGAAAATATCCACGTCGTTGCGCGATGGAAAGGGCGGAAATACCTTCGGCAACATGCTCATCTGAATCTTTGTTGCAATCTTCAATTCCTCCTCTGTTTTCACAACCGGACGCGTGATATGCTTGATTATCAGCCGTAAAAAGACAACGATAGCCGCAATACCAAGCAGAAAGATAATCGCCTGCATGATAGACATTTTATGAAAATCGGCCAGTACTTCCTCTTTATCAGTCAATGTCAGCATTCGCCAATCCGTCGCTGACACCTGCATAGAGAACATTATCTTGTTCCGAACGTTCAAATCTCCCACCGCCTGTCCTAATTTGCTCAAATCGTTGTGTGCAATAAGCAACCCGTTTTTACTAATTATCATCGACTCAGCAGATAGATAAGGCATGTCCCGCTCAAGCAATCGACTAAAAGTTGCCAACGTCACATCAGCAGTAACAACCCCAATTTTACTTCCTTTTTCATCAAACAAAACATCACTGTAGGTGGCCATCAAATCATTGCCTGCGCCGGTATCAAAATATGGCTCACTCCATACGTTTTTTCCCGATTCCATCGGGGTTTTATACCAGTCCATCTCAAAATAATTGTAAGATTTTTTATCGTTGAGCAGTTTAACTGATAGATGATTTGCCGAATCACGACTAACATAGATCATTTTAGGAAGGCTGTCATAAGCAACGCTCATTCCCACAATCAGTTTATCAAGCACCATCATCCGAGAGAGTGCATCAACAATCTCTTTATCGTTGTTAAAATCCGCTGATAGCCATTGTTTTATCGCTGCTGTTTCGTGTTCGATTTCCGACAAATTGCCTTCAACAAATTCATAGGAATAAAGCAAACTGCTTTCTGCCAATTTATACGCCTTCGTAACAACAGCATCCCTTTCCGACAAAAAAAACAATGAGAATGCCGCCGCAAAGACCACCACTGCCATGGTAATGATGAAAAACACCAATTGATTTGTGAGTGAAGAAAAGAATTGTTTCATTGGGGAGCTAATTTCATATTATTTTTTCGGCAATTTCCGAGTTGTTTTCTCAATTTTCTTTTCATCGTTGACCACACGTCGCTCCAATTTATTAATATCTTCGGCTACAGGGAGTTCTTCGGGTTTGATGCCACGTTTGTCTAACATTTCACGTACCGTTTTATTATTTTGCACATGCTCGTTGGTAATGGGATTTTCTCCAAACAAATTTTTCTCTTCCACATTATAATTAGTCATTTCTGTTGCCAAATTTTTGGCTGCAATAGTCAATGTAGGCAAAAAATCAGCTAAAGGACGCTCTGACTTTATGCCCAACCGAATCTTCATTTTTTCCGTAGTATGACCGCCAAACAAAGCTGTATCACCTTTTGAACGAATCCGACCAAATCCTTTATTATCAACGCCTCGCTCAAAAATGTTCTGAGAAAGTTGCCTTTCGGACGCCCGCAGCTTCTCTCTTGTGTCTAAACGTGACAACTGATTGAGGCGTTCTTCAATCAACTCCGCCTTACGCGTTTGCGTAGCAAAATAACTCTGCGCAAAAGCAATTTCTTCTTTCTTCGGATCGCCGTTTTGTGCAATCAAGTAACAAGCATAACGAGTGAGCATAAAATCGTTGACTTCTCGTTTTGATCCACTCCCCAACTCGACCATTTTCGTGACCTCACGAAAATGGTCGACAGGGTCTGTGGCTTGTGTTTTGCAAGAATCCAGCGCTCTTTGAATGGCCACCATAAAATTTTCCCATCGGGAATACCCCAACAAGTTTTGAAGCTCGCGAGCAAACCATACTTCCACTTGCTCGTTGTCATTTTCGTCTGTGATGAAATGCGCGATTTCATCAAACGTCGATTTGTACTGAATGATACGTTGTTTATCCATTTTTTTTTATTTATTGGTTATGTTTCATACCGACCATTTTCGTGACCTCACGAAAATGGTCGACAAGCTCTGTGGCTTGCTTTTTGTTGTTATTTAATTTTATTAGCGTATTGTTTCGCAAAAACGACACATTCTCAGGTGTCTCCCTTGCTGGGTTAAGTGGGAAAAAGATTCTTCGATGTATAACAGCGTCATTCGCATTCGCACAAACAGTCAGCGCATAGTCGTCAATATCACAAGAGTGGAACACCGACGCACTCCTCCCCTCTTCTTGTGGAGACAGGTTGAGGGTGTGACTTGAATTATACTTAAACAAACTTTCCAGTTCTGTCCACAAGCGGAAAAAAAGAGCCGTTTGTTCTGATCCTGTGAGGGCAAGAAGGGCGCGATTGTCGGCTTCGGAAAAGCAACGTTTCGCGACATCAAGTTTGGTAGAAGTTACCGGTTTTATTTTTTCAATATCAATTCCTACCTCGCCGGCATCCGAAAAGGCGGCAGCTACGAAGATGCCACTGTGTGACAAACTGAATTTGATGTGCGGCAATCGTGCAAAATAAGGCTTTCCAAACTCATCATAAGAAAATCCGCTGTCTTTTTCGCAAGTGTTCAACCGCGACAGATATTCGTCGCACAGCAAGCCCACGCCAAGACTCAACGCCCTACCCTTCGGAAAACGGTAAGCCAAAGCCTTTTCCTGCCTTACAGACGAGAGTTTACTCAATTGATCATTGAATAAACTCTCGTCAAGAAGCGGCGACACATCTGCCGTTAATACCTGAATCATAATGCTATGCTTTCACTTTACGAGTCAAAATTTCATCAATCATGCCATATTCGAGGGCTTCCGGTGCAGTCATCCAGAAATCGCGATCGCCATCTTGCACTATTTTTTCGTAAGGCTGTCCCGAATGGTCGGAAATGATGGTGTAAATTTCCTTTTTGATTTTGATGATTTCTCGCGCCTGAATTTCGATGTCGGAAGCCTGCCCCTGAGCACCTCCCAGCGGCTGATGAATCAACACACGGGAGTGAGGCAACGCAAAACGTTTGCCTTTTTGACCGGCAACCAACAGCACGGCAGCCGCCGAAGCAGCCATGCCGGTGCAAATCGTTTGTACATCACTGCTGATGTATTGCATCGTGTCATACATGCCATAGCAGGCATACACGGAGCCGCCCGGCGAATTGATGTAAAGCATGATGTCTTTACCGGCTTCGGTTGATTCGAGATACAGGAGCTGTGCCTGAATCACGTTAGCCGTGTATTCATCAACTTGCGTGCCCAAAAAGATGATGCGATCCATCATCAATCGGGAAAACACGTCCATTTGCGACACATTCAGCTGACGTTCCTCCAATATATAAGGAGTCATACTCGCGGTAATAGTCGCGTACTTGTCGAGCGCATTGGAATTAATCCCCAAATGCTTTGTTGCGTAATTTCTGAAATCGTTTTGCATACTATTCGGTGCCGTAAGTTCCGCTTCGCTACACATACGGTTATGCATATGTAACCCCTGCGGGGTACTCCGGACTTTTTTATTATTTATTATTACCTTGTTTCAAATAATTTTTGAAAATCTTCGATGGAAATTTCTTTGGGTTCTAATGTTGCTTGCGCTTTCAAAACATCCCGAAATTTGTTGTCACGGACTTGGTCGATGAGACTGCTCATGGTTTTCTCTCTGTTCAACATCTCTTGCACGTTGTTGTCCAACAAATCGTTGGGCACATTACTTATGCCGTATTGCGCAAATTGCAAGCGTACAACGTCTTGAGCAATTTTTAGCACGTCTTCCTGTGTGACATCAATGTTATTTTCTTTTGTGATTCTGTCTTTAATCAGCCTAAATTTCAAGCTGGCGATGGATTGGTCGTACCCTTCGTCGATGGATTCCGGCGTGCGGCTAGCGTTCAAGACCAGCAACCAGCGTTTTAGGAATGCATCGGGGAATAGAACGTCTTTCACTTTGTCTTCCAAGACTTTTTTCGCGTCAATCATGAAACGGTAATCGCTTTCCGATACAAATTGTGCCGCGATTGTTTCTTTGATTTTGTCGCGCAACTGAGCCTCTGAAGTCACAGTACCCGGTTCATAGATTTTATCAAACAACTCTTGATTGAGTTCGCCCTCAACATAGCGAGTGATTTCTTCAATCTTGAGACTTGCCTCGCCTGTGTGATTTTTTACCTCCTCTTTTTTGATTTGCAGCAAAGACGCCAATTCAGCTTCGTGTCCTTCAAAGGCTTTGTAAGGATTAAACACAATCGTGTCGCCCACTTTTGCGTCGTCGAATTTTACTTTTTCGGCAGCTTCTTTAATGAATGAGGGCATCAAAACGGCATTTTCGACCACTAATCCATCCCGTTCGGTCAGCGTTCCTTTGACCAAATCCTTGTCTTGCACTTGATCGACCTGCGAGTAGGTACCATAATTGGCTTTATAATTGTTGATTTGCTTGTCAATCATGTCGTCGGAAACCTGAATAGTGTAATAAGGCAACTTATCCTCTTTAGTCAAAGTCGCTTTAACTTCCGGTGTCAAACCGATGTCAAACGTGAATGTATAATCTTCTTGGTTGGCGAAATCCAACGGCTCAATTTTATCCTTTGAAGGCAACGGCTCACCCAAGAGAGACAATTTTTCTTTCTCAATATAATCCGCTAAAGCTTTGGCTACCAATGAATTGATTTCGTCAATCAGCACTGATTTACCATACTTCGCTTGAATGTGTCCTTTAGGAGCCATCCCCTTGCGGAAACCGGCAATCACTACTTTTTGTTGAATATTCTTCAACGCTTTTTCTACTTTTGATTGATAATCTGCCTTCTCAATGGTGACAGTCAATGTTGCGCTAACAGGGTCGCTGTTTTTTTGTGTAACGTTCATTTAGTTTATGTTATTTTATTGTTTACATTTTAGGAGATTGCGGGTCAAGCCCGCAAAGACGGCTGCAAAGATATAAAATAATTATGAATTATGAATTATGAATTATGATTTTTTTGTGGAATTTGTTCATTTTCTCAAATACACAACCTCCTCCGAAATTCCGATAATGTGATAGCAGTGGCGGTCGCAACATTGAGCGATTCTGTTGTTGGGGTGTCCGGCGGGAAATTGGGGATGTAAAGCTTGTTGGTGACGTGCTGTGCCACTTCGGGACGAATACCATTGCCTTCATTGCCCATGATAATCAGCCCCGTAGACGTTAATTTTTCGTCATAAATGTTTTTCCCGTCCAAAAATGTGCCGTAAATTGGTAATTGATAATTGGTAATGAATTGTAACGGTTCG